>JALUSH010000219.1 GCA_027016675.1 Thermodesulfovibrio sp. | reverse complement strand
ATCTCTGTTTTACATCTAAATAGGCATTCTTTGATATCTTCTTTCTCTTCTTGGGTGACTCTATCAGAGATTTAAGTGCAGTATACCACTCCTCTTCAGTGTGTGTTACAAGCAATCCTGTTACCCCGTCCTGGACTGTTGCATCATATGCAGGCACTCTGCTATAGATCCCTGCAATGTTACATGCTGCGTATTCAATATACTTTATATTAGACTTGTGACGATTAAATTCATTATCAGTAAGAGGAGCAATAGCAATATCAAGTGACAGGCTTCCAAGTAGTGAGAGATATTCATTATAGTTACTATTAAATGTCCATTCCTCAAGACACTCCATATCTCTCAGTTCTTCAGGTGTATATCCAAGAAAGACAAACCTGACCTTATCATATTCCTTTGATATACGTTTTATAACAGGTAAAAGAACCTCAAAGTCTCCTCTATGAGTCTTTGTTCCAGCATATGCTATTCTGATTTCATCAGTATTTATAAGATGCCTTCCCACATAACGGAAATCAACTGTATTGGGGATGACAAGAGTTCCTGGATTAAACCCTGAAAAGCTCTCTCTTAATCTCTCTGTTGATACACAAACAGCATCTGACTCCTTGATCAGCCTCTCAACTGTATTCCTCACTATTACCCTGCTATGATACTGAAAGGCAGGATGGTACTCTGGTGGTGGCGAGACCCAGTTATCATCAGTTTCATAGATTACATGTTTGTTAAGCTCATGGATTTCTTCCATTGTTTGTAATCCTTTATCAGAATCTATTCTGTGAAAAATCACAATATCAGCCCATTGTATATCTCTATTGTTGAGTTTATTGATATTCACGCCTCTGTAATCTATGTCACCTTTTTCTGCAAGCACATTAAAAGGGTTTATCAGTCGTATATAAGTAGATGGCACTATCCCCTGATATATGAAAAGCACCTTAATGC
The DNA here is from genome assembly GCA_027016675.1 of Thermodesulfovibrio sp. Classification (GTDB taxonomy): domain Bacteria; phylum Nitrospirota; class Thermodesulfovibrionia; order Thermodesulfovibrionales; family JdFR-85; genus JAADHP01. Next base: position 7,445 of record JALUSH010000219.1, on the reverse strand, counting down.
CTGACATGAATATCCTCCATCAGTGTTCTTTGATAAGCCTCCATGGTCTTTTCTGCTGCCCTCTGGAATGTACAGTTCTGGATGATATGTCTCTTTAACCTTTTTCTTCTTTCTGTGCCCCCTTCCTTATAAGCCCTTCCTATTCCTTCCTGGATAGATGAATAACTTGCAGGGTTACAATAGAAACCATCTTCACCATAATATTCCCACTCCCCTGCTCTATTACTTACAAGCACATTACATCCTGCCATTGCTGCCTCTATGGTTGCCAGGGATGCCCCTTCTGTCCAGCTTGGGAGTGCATGGAGATGAGCAAGGGCATATGCAGATGCAAGCTCTTCCTGACTCAGTTGTGGAATAAATATTGTATTAACTCCTGCATAATACTTGCAAAGGCGGTAATATTCAGGAGACCCCAGATAGTTACCAACGATTACAAGCGGGATATCCATTTCCCTCATAGCGTATATAAGCATCAGTGTGTTTTTTCTTACCTCAATGTGTCCTACAGATATAACAAAATCCCTGAGGCCATATTTGCTGTAGAATAGTCCTTGATCTGGTTCAAGAAATATCTCAGGGTCTGCACAATTTGGTACAATGGTAAAAGTTTTGTGAATATTAAGATTGATTCCAATCTGTCTTATTTCACTGAAACTAAGACCAATAAGATGATCTGCAAGTGAAAATAGTAGCTTCTGGGTTTCCACTTTATTTCTTTCCTCCGGAACGAAGACTTTCTGATCAAACTCTCCAATAGAAAAATCCCCCGCCTCAAGTGCCTTAAGGTATGCCTCTCTTTCTGACTCCAGAGTTACACTGAATATCTCTGGAATAGCACGAAGGGCAAAGTCTGTCTCCCTGAGATCCATGTAGATAGGAGATATTACAAGTGGAGCACCTGAGTATTTTATAGAAAGCGCCTGCAAGAGGTTATCCCTACTCTTCCATGCATGATGAAAGAGGTGTGCCAGGCTGTATCCTGAGGTGTCTGGATTCATTGATATGGAAAGGTCTGCTTCAATACCTTTTTTTCTCAGTTCGAAAATTGTTTTGAAAATCCTGAGTCGTGGTCCCACAGCATCCTCAAGAACAGCATAGGCATCAGGATGGGCAACCATCAAAACCCTCATACAAGAATTTACAACTCTCTCTTGCTTCCTGCCTGCTGCTACTATGAATGTGCCATGTGGGCTGTCATATTCAATAAATACTGGTGTTGTATTAAGATGTCTTTCAAAAAGCATCCTGAGAGCCCTTTTACTTAAAATATTCGTGGGACCTCTTTCCTTTATAGCTGTCTCTGTACAGTTGTCTATCGACAGCCGCCTGATCCTTAACAATAATACCCCTTTATCACTCAACAATCTACTACATCTGTGCATCAGTATTTCAGGCTCTGGCACATATTCAAGCACATCCCAGAGTATAACGGCATCATAAGAATCGGACCTGATTTGTGAACATTTATGATCAGTTGTTTCATATTCAAATCCCTCTGCCTTGAATATTACAGAAAGCCCAGACCACTGTGACAACACCTCCAGCACCCTTCCCCGGCCTTTTAGTAAAAGCCTTAAGAGAAATATCCTCCACTCAAAGTTCTCATCATAAGGAGGTATATCCTTTCTATAGAGTTGTAGCAAATGCATCGCTCTATCCAGGTTTATTCTGGGGCTGGCCCTTAGAGTATCACATGATTCACAGTATATAAAGCCATCCCGGACTGTTTTATTACCATTAGAATTGCAGTAAGGACATTTATACATTGTACTGCCGCCTCCATTCTTCAAAGATCAACAGTGTCCAGACCTTTAAGGCCATGGAAAAGCTTTCATACCATTCTTTTTCCAGGAGGGCCTTAACGTAGGTCTTATTGAAGAACTGCGCTTCCCCTGGCCTCCACCCAAGAAGAAGATCTCTTGCATAATCATTCAGGTCTCCCTTAAACCATTTTGGGAGAGGAAGGGAAAACCCCATCTTCCGTCTCCATATTATCCGTGTAGGCAGTTTGTCCTTCATTAACTTTCTGAGTATATACTTCTGTATGCCAGCTCTGACTTTGAGATTAACAGGCATATTAAGTGCAGTTTCCACAAGCATATGATCAAGCATGGGTGCCCTTATCTCAAGGGATGCCAGCATGCTTGCCCTGTCAACCTTTACCATAAGATTATCTGTAAGATAAGTGTTGATATCCGTGTATTGTAAAACTGTAAGATAGTCCAGGCCTCTGCACTCATTCATAACCCTTTCCACATGAGGATAAGAGCCATTTTTTCTTTTAATTACTTCTTCATAAATATCTTTTTTAATAACAAGTGGCTTTTCTTTATCATCAAAGGAACAGAGACTCTTTACATATTGAGAGGTATCCGGAATAAGTGCATCCAGGATTTCTCCTTTTATCTCACTATTGCCAATACTCAGAGAGTCTGCAAGCTCTCTGTTTCTGATGGCTATATGGTAGCGTGGATATCCTCCAAAGATCTCGTCACCACCCTCACCTGATAAACAGACTGTTACCTTATCTTTAGCTATCTTTGACATCAAATAGGTTGGCACTGCTGCCTGATCAGCAAGGGGCTCATCAAACTGTCTTGCCAGTTCAGGTATCAGATCCATTGCTGAAGCAGGCTCAAGGATTATTTCTTCATGATCAGTATCCAGAGCTCTTGCAACCTCTGTAGCATAATCGGTCTCTGAATATTCCTTCTCCTTAAAGCCTACAGAAAATGTTTTAACTCTGTCTCCTGCCTGCTCTGTCATCAATGCTACAATGGTACTTGAATCTAAACCTCCGCTAAGGAAAACTCCAAGGGGAACATCACTGATAAGTCTCTTTTTTACCGCCTCCTTCAGGCCCTCGTAAATTCTCTCTTCATAGTATCCATCCTCTCTAAAAGGCCCTTCTGGAATGAAATCAATCTTATAGTATCTCCTTATTGTGGCAATGCCTTTCATGAATACCATCATACTGGAAGGTGGAAGTTTTCTTATGTCCTGAAATATTGTCTCAGGGTATGGCACATACTGGAATGTAAGATAGTCATATAATGAATAAAGATTGATCTGTTTCTCAATATAGGGATACTGTAGAATGGACTTTATCTCTGAAGCAAAGACCAGGATTTCTCCTTTATGATAATAATAAAGGGGCTTCTTTCCAAACCTGTCTCTTGCAAGTATGAGTTTTTTCTCTTTATCATCCCAGAGTCCAAAGGCAAACTGACCATCAAGGTGTCTCACAAACCCATCTCCATACTCTTCATAGAGATGAAGTATCACCTCTGTATCTGTTCTTGAGCGAAACCGATGACCTCTTTTTTCAAGTTCATCTCTCAATTCTATGAAATTATAAATCTCTCCATTGTATGTTACCCAGACAGTCCCATCCTCATTTGTCATCGGCTGTCTGCCTGCTGGCGAGAGGTCTATGATGCTGAGTCTTCTATGGCCGAGGCCGGCAGTTTTATCACCTGATATATAAATGCCTGCGTCATCAGGCCCCCGATGAACAAGTATATCCCTCATCCTTTCAAGTACTGAAACTTCTACCTTCCTATGAGGACTGATTATTCCACAGATACCACACATAAGCGAACTCCTTCAAGCCTCTGCTATTTCCTGCAATTTCCTGCTCCATACATTATCAGAATACTCACCTCCAAAAAGTTTCACATACTGGTGTGTTACCAAATCTCTGCCAACCTGTCTTTGCATATGAATCAGATTTATAAGACCATCCCAGTACCTGCAATCTATCTTTAAGGCATGTTCAATAACCCGCATGGCCTGCTCCTGCTCTCCAATAGCCCAGAGCACAGCACCAATATTATTAAGGATAGCCGCGTCATTCTCAAATAAATCCTTCATTATATTGAACATCCTTAAGGATTCAAGATAGAGACCCTTTTTAAAGAACTCTTCTCCAGTGCTCAGCATCCTTTCATACACAGAGAGAGCCTTTGATTTATCATGGATGGATTGTGAATTAACAGCCCTTTTTGCATATATCTGCAAATTCTCACCTTTTGCAATCTCTAAACACACAAAACCTGCCCTGTTAAGAAGCATCTCAAGGGTCTCCACTGTAAAGAAATTAAGATGCATGGGTATATCATCAAGGACATTGCTATTTCTGGCATCAACGGATTTCAGATAGGGAATCTCGATTACAATCAGTCCCCCTGGTCTCAATACTCTGTAACATTCTGACATTAATTCCATAGGATCATAGACATGCTCAAGGGTATGAAGGGTAACAATACAGTCAAAATATCCTGAAGGTATTCCCGCTTCTTTTATCTCTCCGCAGAACACATCTATACCATATCGTTCCTTACAACACCTGACACCGCCACTACTTACTTCCACACCATATACTTCCCACCCACGTCTCCTTGCTGCCTCCAGAAAGTAGCCAAGAGCAGAGCCAATCTCAAGCAGTGTGCCCTTTGAGATCATCTTTTCAATATCTGCAAGCCAGTTATTATATGCATCTATAAAGTCTTTCTCCTTTTTCATATACTGTACACCATCGACTAAATACTCATACTGCGATAAGGGATCATAGAGATTTTTGTAATAAGAGCGGTCTGGTCTTGGATCAAGGAAGACAAATCCGCAACAACTGCATTCCTTGAGAATCCATCCATTAACCCTGTGCCAGGGCATGATATTCTCTCCAACACATACTGGACACTTATTCAGGTGTACCATACTGTATGATTGAATTATCTCTTGTATCTCTTTCATTTCTTTCATCTCTCCTTCTTAGATGAAACAACATCAGGATGATTTACTTCCATTGCAGCAAGGTTTTTCTGTGCTTCTTTAAAATCTGGTGATAACCTTATTGCACGTAAAAAATATTCTTTTGCATCTGTATTGTCGCCCTGAAGGGTTTTTAGTACCCCAATGTTGTTAAGTATTTCAGTATTTTCGGGTTCCTTCTCTAAGGCCTTGAAAAAAAGAACTTCCGCCCTCCTGTATAGTCCAAGATAGAAACATATCTCTCCTATTTTATTTAGAAGTTCAGGGCTGCCACCTTCCTTTTCAATCAATGTAGATAGTTTCACAGAAGCAGATGCAATTCCTTTCATATTCTCTATCATTGAGTTTCTTTCATCTATTATTGAATGGTATAATGAGATTAACTCCTCTTTTCTCTTCAATTCCTCTTTAAGCGATTCAAGTTCTCTTTCTCTCTTCTGAATTCCCTCTGAAAGTTCTCGTATATATCTTCTTAATGAATCTTTACCCTTATTGATAATCTTCTGTTTTGCAATCAAGGCCATACCGGTTATATGCTTCCATACAGGAGGTTCTAAAAATATAGGGTTCATATCCTCATAACTATTGCATATCTCGATTATTGCAGACCTCACCCCTCCCTGTTTCTCCGTATCAAGTGACATAGCCCAGTCAGAGGTATCATGGAGAACAAAAAGTCCATTATCAACAAGCATTGGATAATATATAGCAAGTTCTCGCACCACCTCTTTTTTATCATGTTTTGCATCGATATAAATAATATCGAAAGGAGATTCTCTTTTTAATTGCTCAAGCACTGACGGGTCAGTTGAAAAACCTTTAATAGCATGAAGATAATCCTTTAATCCTGCAAATTCAACACAATGTACAAGTTTATTAAAGAAATGTTCCTGGGGTTCTATGGCAAAGACCTTACCATAATTATTGAGCTTTAGTGCGTAAAGCAATATAAGTGTAGTGGTGCCCACATGCGCACCTATTTCCAAAACTCTATATGGTCTAATAGAGATTGTCAGACTAAAAAGTAAATTTTTTACTCCTGTGTCTGCCGATCCTCGATAATCAGGATGAGCGTATAATGAGTTCAGAGAATTGACAAACATCTTATCTATGTGCAAGTCCTGATATATTTTTTTAATTTCTGTATTATTACCGAGTAGTGTATGTATCATAGAGATATTTCTCCATATTTTTCAGTTTCGCTTGCTGTCCGTAGATGCCTATCTGTTTTTTCGCTCACTACTAAGCCGTCGGACATTAAAAGTTTTCTTATTTCACCAATCTCATCAGAGTTAAATTGTCCTTGTGATACACATAACAAAAATGCTGAGCCTCTATCTTCTGGTCGTTCATTTCCACTGAGAATCCCGATTCTGTCCAATAGTATATACCATCCCGCCTCTTTAACAATGTTCAAAAGATATTTATAACTAAACCTGCATCCCCATGTCCATCCAGGTGCAGGTGATTCAAAGTAGTCTTCAGATTCATTAGAGAGGGAATAAACGGTCTGGATTACAATAGCTGTTTTTATCTTTTTAGTGAGCAACTGAAGAAGTTCATGGGGATTCTCTATGTGATAAAGCCCACCAGCACATATACAAAAATCATAACCATCAGGAAGATTAAATACATCCCCCCATTTAAACCTGATCCTGTCAGAATTGCCAAGCAGTCTGCTTATAAGTTTTCCTTTCTCAATTTCGTAATCATCAATGTCTATGGCAAGTATTTCATCAGCGCCGACTCTTATAGCATAATTGGAATAATAGGCATCTGCTGAGAAAAGTTCTATGCCTTTTACTTTATCTGACTTGTTTTTACATATTCTTATAGCCTCATTGATGAGTTCAAAAATATTGTCCTCTTTACTTTTTTGGTTTAACTCGCAGTATCCTTGTCTCTGTGGAGTCTTTATACCGAGAGTGCTAAAATCATGATACCAGGGATCCAGAAACAGTGCCTTTTCATGCGTATGAAATTGTATTTTTCCTGGTATTGCTCTCAGGTATTCGTGGAACTGATCTTCATCATAAGAGAGCCTTTCTATCTGGGCAAGGTTCATTTTTGCCTCTCTATTTTCAGGGTCAATCCTGAGTGATTCAAGGAGATAATATTTTGCAGATAAGGGATTCCCTTCATTAAAGCTTACAACTGCCAGGTTGTTGAATACATCAGGCTGCAACTCTGGCGCCTTTAAGGCACGATAAAAAAAGGTTTTTGCATCTTGATATCTACCCGAACTAAAGCATAATTCTCCAACTGCCATAGATGTAGAAGCAGAAAGTGTATCTCTTTTTAAATTCATTATGGTCTTCTCAAATGCCTTGACTACCTCTTCTGCCCTTTTTGATGCCACGGATGCGGTCTCCAGCTTCTCAGATGATTCTTTTAGTAGCGCTTTCAACTTATCAATATATAAATCCCGTATCTGAACTTCTCTCAGCAAGGCTTCCTTCTCTTCCTGCTGTGCTTTTAAATATCCGTTAATTTCATGAACAAATAATTTTTCTGTTCTTCTCAGTTCCCTGTATATAGCATTCAATCTATCTATCTCAATCAATCTTTCATCGGAATATTGACGGTTTTCCATACTGTTTTGAGTAGATATATCCTCTGGAGAGCCTTCTGGGTAAGAACTTATTGAGGAGTTTGACATGGATTCATAA
>JALUSH010000218.1:1716-2646 GCA_027016675.1 Thermodesulfovibrio sp. | reverse complement strand
GTGAGATGATGTATTGCAAGGGATGATACGATAAAATCAAAATTCTCTTTGAGAACATCTTCAGCAAGCATCTCCTGAAAACTCGCCTTTATAAAACTGATATTCTCTGTCCCTTTAAACCTTTCTTCTGCCGCTTTAAGCATGTCTTCTGAGGCATCAATCAGGGTAGCATGAATTGTCCTGTCAACAGATCGCAGTTCACGGACAACCACCCCATCACCACAACCAATGTCAAGAACAGAGACATCCCTTCTGTCTTTAAAATGGTGTCTGTAAAATGATTTCATTATGCCAAGAAGCCTTTTTCGCTCTATGACATAGATGTCAGCATTGTCCCTGAACTCCCTGCTGAATTCAGGTCTTGACCAGTTGGTTCTGTTAAAGTCTCTCATATTGTTCTGTCCTCACTAAGGTGTTTCACCTTCAGTAGTTGTCTCCTGCTTGCATGGTGATGGATGAGGCGTCCTGCAAGGCACCAGAGGAGTCTGTTTATCCATCCCCTAACCTCATACTCAAGATATTTCACGACCCTGGAGCCCTGCCCACAGGGCTCCACCTTCCAGAACTCAAATCCCTTAAGGGGTCCACCGGTAAATTCCCACTTTATTTCATTTTCCCTTACCCCTGCACACCTTGCCTCAAACCTCCAGACAGGGGTAGTTATCCTGAGAGCATTTCCCGCCTTAATCCTGCCTGTGTCAGGTATCCACTCATGCCTGACCATTGGGGTTCTGTGTGCAGGCTCCCACTGCTTTATCATATCAACAGATGTAATTACCTCAAAAACCCTTGATGCCGGTGCAGTGGTTGAGACTGAAATAATATCCTTCACGACACTCAGTCCCTATCAAGTATCAAATCCACCATTGACTTCCTGTGTTGACAGAAGAGTTTTTTACCCCTTTTTGAAACTCATCCTCTGTAATATGT
>JALUSH010000218.1:0-1706 GCA_027016675.1 Thermodesulfovibrio sp. | reverse complement strand
TGCCAATTATAATCCTTATTTCGGGAAACTCCTCCTCAAGGACACTCCTGTATTTCTCTTTGAAGGGACACAGGGACTTTACACAGAATGAAAAATGTATTGCATCAACACGAAATTCTGTAAGTGCCCTGATTCTCTGCAAGAGTTTATCCATGCCCACCACAGTGGGACAGCCAGGACAGTTTATGATCCCCACCAGGTCAAGTCGCTCATCCTCAGGATACCCTGAAAAGGCACCCCTTCGTTTACGAAGATCAGCAAGGCAACTCACTGATGAGCAGCCAAGTTCCTGCATTGCATTAGAACATGTAAGAATACCTATCCTTGCCATTGCCTCCCCCAAACCATGTTTTTATCAACTCTCTCACTTCCATGGATGGATACCCTGATTATAATTTATAGTGTAATGCTTCTGCAAACACACACTTTTACAGGTATCAACAGGAGCATACCATATCGTTGAATCTTCAAAATGCCTCTATTTCCTGTTCCTTAAACCATACTCATAAACCTTTTCTGCCAGTTCTCTCATCTGTTGGTTGCCACTTATATGTGCCCGGTAAAGAAGTGAGATTGCCACATCACGATAATTTACATCCTTGAACCTTCCGTGCCATTTTTCCTTCTTAAGACCTGTCCTTGTATTGCCTTCAACCTTTATCCTTCCTGTTCCTTCAATCCTGCTGAGTTCCCACTGCCAGCCCTTCTGTAGTTTTGACCACAGGAGAGTCTTCTGGGCCTCATCAGCCAGATAAAGATAGTAAAGTGCTATGAATTGAAGGCTCACTGCCTGATAGGAAGAATCATGGCCTCCCTTTTCAGGAAAAACCCCATCCTGTCTCTGTGAGTTGATGCCTCTGTAAAATAGCATCTTACCATAATCCATGAGTTTCTGGTCTTCTATGATACTGCCTATGAGTTTGAAGACAAGCCCTGCTGCCAGAACCTGATTGGTAAAATCTTCAATTCTGTACCTTTCTGCCTTCCATTCAGGAGAGTTAAGAATATGATAGGTTGCCCTTGCAAGTTCAGACCTGTATGAATCTAACCGTTTGATATATCTCTGCCTGTATTCAGAATTGATTATTTGATAATAACTCCTTGCAAAGGCCAGGAGAAATCTCAGAGAACCAGGGATTGAAGAGTTCTCAAATGAGCCATCATCTTCCATCCTCTCAAAACCATAACTTATCGCCTTAAGCCCGAGTTCTATGTGCCTTTCCTGTCTTCTTCCGATACCTGCAACTATCGCATCCCAGCATATCTGCTGATACCAGATATCAAATCCCTTATTTGATATAATATTCTGATAGGCAATACCCTGCTCATTTATTGCACCAGGACGATATGAATGATAAATGATTCTCTGAAAGATGGGATCCCTGACAATCCTCTCATAAACGGTCTGCTCCATAGCATGGAGTTGGCAGGCAGGTAATATGAGCCAGAAAACTATAAAAACTGCTTTTATAAATCTAAGAGGATTCAGCATTGCTTCCGGGTGTATTCGTCCCCTTAATAAAACCCATCTCACTTATATTTTAGCCCCTGTAGATATTTCAATGCAAAAGGCAGAAATAAACCCCGATTTGCAATTTGACTCGGTTCAGATGTAACCAAGGGTTGCCTCAAAAGGGGGCACCGAAAATTCTGTTGGTTTCGGGCAGAAATCTGGTTTAGGGCGAAAGGCTCCCACCCTGCACCCC
>JALUSH010000217.1 GCA_027016675.1 Thermodesulfovibrio sp. | reverse complement strand
CTTGATATACTGAACCACCTCCTCTGCTGCCTCCTCACCCACTGTTTCAGCCCTTTTCCCCCTTGCACCAAGGGAGGAAAAGCCGGCTATGATATTCTCTGCCACAACCTTTAAAAATATATAGGTGCCTTTACCTGGAGTTGGGACAGTAACGATTTTTATCTCTGGAATAAACCCTTCTGCTTTCAGAAAAGCCTCTGCCTCATTCCTCTGACGTTCTGCAATGCCTAAGGGTAGACCACCCACTGCTGAAACCCCTTCAATGCCCTGAACAGCACCACGCCCTGTAAGGTCAATCTGGTTAAAGTGGCCTGCCCGATCTATCTCTACAGTAACACTGCCACCACCAACAGGATAGAAGCCATATGATTCAATATCTGCCCTTACTTTGAATCCCGTCCTGTTCAGGAGCGTGATGAGCACCTCTTTAAAATAATCAAAGGTTGGGCTGAATGGCACATGGGTGCCACCCTTTATCTCCACTTTTGAGGGGCTGTGAGAGAACAGTAATGCCGGCAGAACCGCCTGCAGGAGAAGCGTTACAGAACCTGCTGTGCCAATATCAAAGCTGTAACTGCCAGGCCTGACCCTTTCGGGTGAGAAATAAAGCTCTGTAGAGCCCTTGGAGTTGCCCCTTGTATCTGCTTGGGTTATCTCCTTCAGAGCCCTGACACACATGAGGTGCTGTGGCATAAGGCCCGGCCTCTTTCGGCCCTTTCTGATATTGAAGATATGAACAGGTTTTCGGAGAATGCAGGACAGGGCAAGGGCTGTCCTGAGTATCTGACCACCGCCTTCACCAAAGCTGCCATCAATATGAATCATTCTGGACAGTTTAGACCTTCAGTTTCTTCATTATCTCTTTGATAAAGAAAGGAAGGTCTGAGGGCTGCCTTGAGGTGATGAGGTTATCATCAACCACAACCTCTCTGTCTTCATACTTTGCTCCTGCATCCTTTAGTTCTTTTGCCACTGTTCTGTAACAGGTAACACGTCTGCCCTCAAGAAGTCCTGCACTAATGAGTATCTGTGGTCCATGGCATATGGCAGCTACTGTTTTGTTTGCCCTGAAGAATGCCTTAACGACTTCAAGAGCCATTGCTTCCTTTCTTATCGTGGCAGGAGCCCTGCCACCAGGAAGAATAAGCAGGTCGTAGTCATCTGGATTTATCTCTTCAAGTGTTTTTGTTACATCAACATGGTAACCGTGTTTACCTTTTATCTTCCCCTTTCTTACAGATGCTACCTCAACCTCAAATCCTTCTTCACTAAGCCTGTAATAGGGTACAAGTAGTTCTGTATCCTCAAATTTGTCTGCACTTATAATCAATGCCTTTTTCATCGTATGTATAATTACTTCATCTTTTTCATGGGCATGGCCTTTACTTCTGGAAGTGGTAGTATAACTGTATCCACAATTTCATCACCATACATCTTTAGTCTTAATTCCCATTTTCCTGCTTCAGGGAAGTAAATGTTTTCAATAATATAAAGCCCCCTTCCAGCATCCTTTACCTTTGGCTTTTCCTGCGATGTAAGGTTCTTTGAGGGTAAATAAGGGGTTACGGATATCCGGAGCCCTGGTATATCAACCCCCTCATAATTATGTACAATAAGGTGGGCCTTGTTATACCCAACATGGGGAGGAGTTGGCTTCATTACAAGTTCTGTTGTGTAATATCCACTGTCTGTTGCCTTAAATACACTGCCCCTGATATGCTGAACCATCTTTGGGGTATATTTCACTGTGCATGAGAATAAGAATATAATACTAATAACAAAAACTGTTTTCTTAAACATGAACACCTCCGCTTAAAATTAACTTTTTAAACAAAAGACTTTGTAAATATTTTAGCACACAATAGTGTGAAATAAAACAAAATATAGCTAATTAAATCTTTCTGTTGGTTGAACATGAAGATCCAGTATTTTTACGCCATCGGTATACCTGATGGTTTTATAGTGAGTAATATTGAGCATCTTCTTTATAATATCATCCATCCTGAGACACTGCTCTTTTATTATTTTTAAATCCTCTTCCGTATCTTCACCTCGTTCAATCTTGTCCCTGAGGATGTCAGAAAATCCTATTATAATAGCAAGAGGTTGACGCATCTCATGGGCAGTGGCACCTGCAAGCTCAATCAATGCCCTGAGTCTGATCTCTTCCATTTCTTTATCTATTCCAGAGCTTATCCTTTTAGAAAGACGCCATACAGTGAAGGATATAAAGATTACAGAGAATATTCCAATAGTAATGAATGAAAGGATGTCTCTTTCTATTTTGTCTCGATGTATCTTATCAGAGAGTTCCATGGGTATTTCAATTGAAAGTAAATAGTCTTTATTCTTTTTCAAGTGACTGATCTTTTTTTGATACTGAAAGACTCTACTATTACCAGAATTCTTTATAGTGTATGTTTCCATAGAGTCGTTATGCCTGAGTGGATTGTTCTGACCTTTCATATTACCAATGTTGAGAAGATTAAATGTGATGGCTTTATTATTATTGACAATAAAAGAGGAAATTAGTGGATTATCAATGTTACTGATATTGTCAGTGATCTGTCTGGAAAGCGCTCTACCTGTTTCTGTGAGTTCTCTTATTTGTTCTTCCTTATGCTTATGGATACTCCATAGGGTGAGAA
>JALUSH010000216.1 GCA_027016675.1 Thermodesulfovibrio sp. | reverse complement strand
AGGCGATTCTGATCCATCTGACTTTGAGAAAATATGCTGGCACGGATTTTGTTTGATGGTAGCTGACCTTATTCATATGAGGTATGGGTAGTGGCAATTGAGAGAAATAAAAATGTTAATATATTGGGAAAAAATTTTCTGGAGGTCATTATGAAAAAGGGAGAATTAAAGGGGGTATCTGAGGGAGGTTTTACACTTGTAGAGCTTGCCATTGTGCTTGTGATCATTGGTCTTATTCTTGGCGCGGTTCTCAAGGGACAGGAACAGATAAACAATGCAAAGGCAAAGAGGATCCAGAATGATCTGAAGGGTTTTGAGGCAATGCTGTGGACCTATTATGATCGTAAAAATTATTTTCCGGGAGACTGTAATCAAAATGGTACCATTGGATATAATGCACCGAATAATGTGACAGGTGGCACACCAAGCAATAATACTGACCCCACAGCCGACTACTGTGCATCTACTGCCACAGGTGAGAACAATGTAAACCGTGCATTTTCTGATATGAGGGTCGTAAATGTGGCACCCTATGGCCAGCCCAATATTTTACTGGCAAAACATAATTTCAATGGCTACTTCAACATCGGTTATGCAACCATAGGCACGACAACCTATAATGCAATATTTATTTACAGTATCCCTGCCTGGATGGCAAAGATGATTGACGTATCCATTGATGGTACAGAGGATGGCACATCGGGCCGTGTCAGGCGGCATGACATATCAGATGCTGGTGATGCATGGCCTGCGGATACAAACAATAATGATCTTGTATCCCTTGCCTATTTCTTTGACAGGACACCTTAAGTTTTAAACAATGGACTTTAAAGGCTTGAGAGCCAGAAAATAAATCAAAAGGAGGTTTTTATGAAAAGGTTGCGCGAAGAGAGAGGTTTTACACTCATTGAGCTGGCCATTGTGCTTGTGATCATCGGTATTATTCTTGGTGCTGTGCTTAAGGGACAGGACCTGATCCAGAATGCAAGGTCAAAGAAGTTCGTCAACAAAGGCAGAGCCTGGGAGGTTGCCATCTGGACATTCTTTGACAGAAAGGGCCGTTTCCCTGGAGACTCAGACAGGGATGGAAAGATTGGTGATGGAAATGTAAAGACAGATCTTACAGGTGCAAATTTCATTAATCCACCCTATGAAGGAGCATCTGGTTCTGAGACAAACACTATAACCATGGGTTCCTACACCTTTTATGTCTTTCTTGGGACAGATGGGGGTGCTGATGCAGGAAAGAATGTAATGATAATCTGTAAAGATAGCGGTTGTGCAAATGCTTTTAATAATGACGAACTAACATATATAGAAGCTCTTGATGTATCCATTGATGGCAGTGCAAACGGCCAGGATGGACAACTCGTATGTGAGGGGACAACTCCTGATGCTACTGCACCTAATACCACCTCATGGGTCGCTGCCTATGCTTCTGGTACAATTACTCCTGATGCATGTAATACAAGTGCAAAGGCTGCAATATATTACTTTGATGCCAAGAGATAAAAATGTTAAAAGGGAATGGCTTTTGAAAACGCCATTCCCTTTTATTTATGATGACCCAGTTTCTTCTATCATACTTGCTTATACCGCTGAGAACATACAAACAATTCTGACGGCCCCCTTTGAAGTGGTTATATTTGAAGTGGTTATAAAGGCTACGTTTGGCATTATATTTATTAAATTGGTTCTATATTGCTTGTAATAAACCTTTACAGAAGGTCAGGATGTTGTGTGCTTGACATGAAAAAAGAGACCACAGAGAGAGGCTTTACCCTTATAGAGCTTGCCATAGTGCTCATCGTTATCGGTGTCCTTGTTGGTCTCGGGATTGCATTGATAGGACCTCTTACCAAACAGGTTACCTTTAAACGCTCTCGTGAAAGAGTGAAGGCATGCAAAGAGTCAATCATAGGCTTTGTTGCAGCAAGCAGGAGGCTTCCAACCCAGGCCGAGTTCCAGGGTATATGCAATGAAAAGGACGCATGGGGCATTGATCTTGTCTACCTGCCTGATGATACATCAGTAAAATACGATGGTACCAATGACAGGGCTGACCTCACATCAGGCTCAATCTGTTGCAATCCCCTCCCATCTGATATGGCTATAAATGACAGGGCACAGTCAGGTGGAAGTAACAACTACAAGAAGGATGTGGCCTTCATTGTCCTCAGCAAGGGTGAGGACAGGACGCAGAACGGTTCACTTGCCGCCAATACCGATATCGGTGGAGGCGAGATCTACTCGGTTTATAATATTGAGGAATACTCTGATACCTATGATGATATTATTGAGTATGCCACTGTATATGAACTCAGAGATGCAGTGAAGTGCGAGCCACTTCAGATGCTGACCACCTCACTGCCTGATGCCACAGAGGATGCCTCCTACACCGTCACTTTAAGGGCAACAGGTGGCTGCCAGTCCTATACATGGGCTGCCTCGGACTGCTCCGGCACGGCAAGCACCCTGCCCTCAGGGCTTTCACTCTCAGGCAGTGCATTAACTGGAACACCGAACCTGTTTGCCGGCCCTTCAGGTACCCTGAATGCCTGCTCAACAACCACCTCTTCATTCACGCTCAGTGTTACTGACAGCGCTGGTTCATGTGATGAGAGGTCATTCAGTCTTGTAGTGAGGCCCCAGGAACTGAGAATAA
>JALUSH010000215.1 GCA_027016675.1 Thermodesulfovibrio sp. | reverse complement strand
TGTGTGATATACACTATGATTGCTTTTCCTGAATCTCACTCTTTAATTATATACATATTCCTTCTATCATTGTTTGGACAGCCTATCCATCACCAGACTGAAGTCTGGTGGTTTATCGGCAGACTAATATCTTAGATTTTTATCAGTTTTTCTGCATTTAAGAATACATCTTTTATAATTTCTTTATCAAGTCCGCTTGCAAGAAGAACCTTTTCCGCAAAAGTCCTTGTAATAAGATCATCAGGGCTGTGGGCATCAGTGTTTATGACAAGTGGTGCCTTGTATTTGACAGCAAGGCGTGCAACATGACCATTGGCAAGGCTGTGTCCCTTTCGCGCGCTTATCTCAAGGAAGACTCTCTTCTCAGCAGCTAATCTTACCTCTTCCTCGCTGATTAATCCTGGATGGGCTAATATATCAACTCCTCCGTTAATTGCGGCCTCATTGGTGCCTTCTTTGACAGGTTCTACAAGGGTTTCACCATGAACCACCACAATCTTTGCACCTAACTGTCTTGCATATACTATCTTTTCTGGTATTAGCTCTGGAGGAACATGAGTCAGTTCTGCTCCAGGTATTACCTTTACAGACTGCACTCTGTTTAGTTCCTCAGCAATTCTGACAATTCGTGGGATTATAAAGTCCATATTAGAGGAGTCCATATGATCTGTGATTGCAATAGCCCTGTATCCAAAACTCTCTGCCCTTCTGACCAGTTCAGCAGGTATAAGTTCACCATCACTAAAGATACTATGGGTATGAAGGTCGATCATGACTAAATAAAATCATTGATTGTCAGCAGTGAATAGAAAGGATAGCCTTTCTTTTTTATATTCTCTCTTCCGTTGAGTTCGCATCTGTCAATGATGGCAACCACAGCCAGTATCTTCAGCCCTGCCCTTTCAGCCGCCTCAATTGCCTTGATTGTTGAACCACCTGTAGTAACCACGTCTTCTATTATAACAACTTCATCACCCTCTTTTACATCACCCTCTATCTGTTGACCTGTACCGTGTCCCTTGGGTTCTTTTCTTATTACAAATGCATTTATTGGATCATTCACATCAAATGAATAACGTGCTACTGCTGTGGCAATTGGATCTGCACCAAGCGTTAACCCTCCCACAGCCTTTGGCCTGAGGTTATGAGCCTTCAGGAGTTCATAAACCAGTTTTCCCACAAGGTACTGTCCTTCAGGGGTGTAGTTGACCATCTTCAGGTTGAAGTAGTATTTGCTATTTGCACCTGAGGAGAGTCTGAAGGCGGCATCCTTGCTGTATTTGAATGCCTTTTTCTTTATCAGTTCAATCAGTCGTTCTCTTTCATCCACCTTATCTCCTCCTCTTTATCTCCCAGAGTACTGTTTCCTGAAGTCCCTTCCTGAGGTCATGCTCGGGTTCCCAGCCAAGGAGTTCCCGGGCCTTTCTGTATGAAAGGGCACTGCGATGAAGATCACCTGGCCTTGCAGGACCCTTTGAAGGATTATCAAAGCTGCTATCCTTTGCATATCCCTGTTTTCTCATTAAAGAGAGTATTTCTCGATACAATTGCCCTGTGGTAGTCTCAATGGATGTTCCAATATTGATAATCTCTTCAGAGCCTTTACTGAGGGCAAGTAGATTTGCCCTGACAACATCTTCTACATAACAGTAATCCCTGGTCATACCATCAGTTTCATCAGGATAATGGTATATTGTGGGAATCTCTCCTTTTATTAATTTATCTATGAATATGGCTACCACGCCAGCTTCACCATGGGGTATCTGTCTTGGTCCGTATATATTTGCGTATCTTAATACTGTATAGTCAAGCCCGTGTTGATGTCTGTAGAAACGGAGATACTGTTCAGAACTGTATTTTGTTATTGCATATGGTGAAAGAGGTTTAGGAATTTCTGATTCTGTAGTGGGGATATTCTCTGTTTCACCATAAATGGCACCACCCGTTGAGATAAATATAACCTTTTTTACTCCATATCTTACTGAGTTTTCAAGAAGATTTATAAATCCCAGTATATTCACCCTTGCATCAAAATCAGGGTCTTCCACGGATACAGGCACAGACATCTGTGCAGCATGGTGATTAACTATATCAGGTCTTTCAAGTTCAAATACCTTCTCAAGCTCTCTATTCCTCACATCAAGCAGATAGAACCTTGCTTCAGGATTAAGGTTCTCCATCTTTCCAGTGTAGAGATTATCAACCACCACCACATCATGGCCTTCCCTAATATAGCCATCCACTACATGTGAACCAATAAAACCAGCCCCTCCTGTAACAAGTATCTTCATTTCTGACCCCCTTAATTGCCTGATTTACCATTAAAAAATATACTGCATGGCAGGCAGAATAGCAATTGACCAATAACTAATAACAACCCAAATACAGCTGTAAGAATCAACGATTAACCGAGAGTAGTGGTATGGTGGGGTGTAAGACTCTACCATACCACTACTCTAAACTTCCTCGCTGGATTTTGAGAACCAATTAACTGTAACCAACTTTCCAGAAAGTATACCATAAACTGGAAGAAAGAGTTAATGAGTTGATGGGTAGATGGGTTGATGAGTAGATGAGTGAATGAACCACCTCTCTGCCCCTGTACAGTGAAAATATCATCCAGGTTGTCCTGTCTCTCAATACAGGTTCAGAGAAACTAATCTTGAAGCTTCAAATATT
>JALUSH010000214.1:3804-8503 GCA_027016675.1 Thermodesulfovibrio sp. | reverse complement strand
CCCATTCTGTTCACCATGGCAATGAAGTTTTCCACAGAACGGTCATAGCTTCTCTCATAGGAATCATGGAAAAAACATGCTGGCATCTCACCATGACGTCTGTGATAGTGAATACACTCACAACACTTGCCCTTTCTTGAACAGGGCTCATAGGAACAATTACAATAATTCAGATTGGCATCCTTTGTACACTCCATACTAAACCTCCTTAACAAAACTGTTTTTTTACAGGCACTTATTCTCTTGTAATATTTGTAATATTTTATTTTAATAAAAAAAGCTGTAAGAGGCATAACAAAATCAGCCCAAATTCAACGATAAAGTTCATAGCAGTGCCTTCAGCTTATTCATTGTTTTCCTTAAATCTGGATTTGGGATCCCTCTCATTCCCAGGGATACCTTTCATCATAACCATCCTCATCATCCTCAAATTCTTCATCCCTGTAACGCCTCTTCTTGATAATCATTCTTATAAACCCTGAAAATGTTATCAAAGCAGCCACAAAAAATACAATCTCATATAGATGCTGACTGAGATAATTAAAGACAGTGGCTCTTTTCTTCAGGTCCTTTAACCACTCCTGTTCAATTCCCCTTAGACCACTAAGATATATATCGTTAAAGGCAACATCAAAATTATCCTCATACCTTAGATGTTCAAGCAGTGAAATCAGTTTCTTCTTTCCATAACGTTTTATTATGAATTCAATAAAGCCCTTACTCTCCTCATAGGCAAGAAGGAGTATCCTCCTGTCAGAGGGAAAAACCTCCAGTGAGCTTAAAGGTATGACCTGTTCTGAAATAACTGCCTTCTTCAACAACTCTGCTCCGCCACTGCCTTCAATAAGTTCAGACAATCCACCACCGAGCCACTGGGAGACCCCTTCATCAAACCATCTTGGAAGTCTTCTGCCTGTGATCTCAAAGAGCATAAGATGGGCGGTTTCGTGCCTCAGTGTTTCCTCAAGCATGACCCTGGACCTCATCTGTGAGTAGTCGATAACAATCCTGTTCAACCGTGGCTGTGCATAGGCAACAATTGGACCATTTCCTGTAAGTGTTACAAAATCATCATGTTTCTTCACCAGTATTATCACAGGTTGTATGGCAGAAACCTGTGATAATAACCCTTCCAGTTTTGCTTTTACAAGGGGATATGTTTTTGTTATCTCCTCTGCTGCACCCTGCAATGCAGCAGGATAATAGAGGGTTATTGCATTGGTCTTTAAATATTTGTAGTCCTTTATATCTATAGATGCAGCCCTGACCGGGAAACGTAAAAACAGGAATACCAAAAGGCTGCAAAACAAAAGGGACCTCACTTTAAAGGCCCCTTTTCTGACAGAGATGACTTCTCTCAACCTGGGTTATCCACTATGCCTTTGATTTGTCAACAAGTCTTTCCTTACCAAGCCATGGCATCATACTGCGCAGCCTGCGCCCCACCTCTTCTATTGGATGTGCCTCACCCTTTCTGGTAAGGGCATTGAATACAGGCTTCCCTGCCTTGCATTCAAGAATCCATTCCCTGGCAAACTGGCCTGACTGAATCTCACCAAGTATCTTTTTCATTTCAGCCCTTACAGAATCATTGATTACCCTGGGTCCACGGGTCAGGTCTCCATACTGGGCTGTATTACTGATGGAGTATCTCATATTGGCAATACCACCTTCATAGATAAGGTCGGTTATCAATTTCACCTCATGGAGACATTCAAAATAGGCCATTTCAGGTGCATAACCTGCCTCTATTAATGTCTCATAGGCAGCCTGTATCAGGGCTGTAAGGCCACCACACAGCACAACCTGTTCGCCAAAGAGGTCAGTCTCTGTCTCCTCCCTGAAGGTCGTTTCAAGGATTCCAGCCCTGCCACCTCCTATTGCTGAGGCATAGGCAAGTCCAATCTCTCTTGTATTCCCAGAAGGGTCCTGATGTACAGCAAGCAGACAGGGCACACCACTACCTTTCTTGTACTCACTCCTTACAAGATGTCCTGGTCCTTTTGGTGCTACCATAAAAACGTTTATATCAGGTGAAGGCACTATCTGACCGAAGTGGATATTAAAACCATGTGCAAATGCAAGGTATGCACCTGATTTCATATTGGGTCCGATCTCCTCTCTGTAAACATCCGCCTGCAGTTCATCAGGAAGAAGTATCATTATGATATCTGCCTCCTTTGCAGCATCAGCAGGGGGCAGTACTCTAAAACCTGCTTCCTCTGCCTTTTTCCAGCTTCCGCCCTTTCTTACACCGATGATAACATTCATACCACTGTCACGGAGATTGTTTGCATGGGCATGTCCCTGGCTACCATACCCCATTATACAGATGGTCTTGTCCTTAATAACATCGAGGTTAGCGTCTTTATCATAGTAAGCCTTGATCATAAAAGAACCTCCTTCACTCTAAAATTTGCCTTCTATTATATTACATCACTTTAAAGAAAAACCATTAAAAAAGGGAATTGTGCCAAGGCACAATCCCCTTTGACATTGTTAGCCTATTGTAGCTGGTCTTACTGGATACGATCCTTCACAAGTGTATCCACCACAGAGGGGTCAGCAAGAGTAGATGTATCGCCAAGGTCTTCAATGTCTCCCCTGGCTATCTTTCGAAGTATCCTCCTCATTATCTTACCGCTGCGCGTCTTGGGTAATCCAGGAGCAAACTGAAGCCGATCAGGCTTGGCTATCGGCCCTATTACCTCACGTATATGCCCTACCAGTACCTTCTTTAAATCCTCTGACGCCTCTACCCCATCCTTTAATACCACATACGCATATATCCCCTCTCCCTTTACTTCATGGGGATACCCTACTACTGCTGCCTCGGCTACTGCCTCATGACTCACAAGCGCTGACTCTACCTCAGCCGTTCCTATCCTGTGACCAGATACGTTCAGAACATCATCTATCCTGCCCATCAACCAGTAATCACCATCCTCGTCTACCCTCGCACCATCTCCTGTGAAATACCTCCCAGGGAACCTCTCAAAATATACCTCCCTTACCCTCTTGTTCTCAGGGTCTCCATAGGTGCCCCTTATCATGCCAGGCCAGGGCTTTTCTATCACTAAATATCCACCCTCATTCACCTCTGCAGGTGAACCATCCTCTTTCAGTATCCTCGGTACCACCCCAGGAAAAGGCCGACAGGCTGAGCCAGGTTTCAGAGTCATGGCACCAGGTAACGGGGTTATCAAGATCCCTCCTGTCTCTGTCTGCCACCAGGTGTCCACTATCGGTAGCTTGCCCTTGCCTACATGGGTGTGATACCACATCCATGCCTCAGGATTTATTGGCTCCCCTACTGTGCCAAGTAGCCTCAGGGAGCTTAAATCATACTTCTCTACCCAGCTCTCTCCTTCCCTCATCAATGCCCTGATCACCGTGGGTGCTGTGTAGATTATGTTTACCCTGTGCTTGTCAACTATCTCCCAGAATCTTCCTGGATCAGGATAGGTGGGGATTCCCTCAAACATCAGAGAGGTGGCCCCTGCTGCCAATGGCCCATACACTATGTAACTGTGCCCTGTTATCCACCCTATGTCTGCTGTGCAAAAATGTATGTCCTCTTCATGATAGTCGAATATCCACTTGAAGGTGAGCGTGGTGTAAAGTAGATACCCACCTGTTGTGTGAAGTACCCCTTTGGGCTTACCAGTAGAACCAGAGGTGTAAAGTATAAACAGTGGATCCTCTGCATCCATCTCCTCTACTGGACACTCTATACCTATATCAGTTGCGTTTATCTCCTCATGCCACCAGTAATCACGACCTGGTTCCATATCCACATCACCCTGAGACCGTTGGACCACTATTACCTTCTCTACTGACGGACATTCAAGAAGTGCCTCATCGCAGTTTGCCTTCAATGGCACAAACCTTCCACCCCTTATACCTTCGTCTGCAGTGATTACCATCTTTGACTCACAGTCATTTATTCTGTCCCTCAGTGACTGCGCTGAAAACCCTCCAAACACGATGCTGTGTATAGCACCTATCCTCGCACAGGCAAGCATCGCTATCGCTAACTCAGGTACCATCGATAAGTATATGGTTACCCTGTCCCCCCTCTTTATACCATGCTTCTTCAGAACATTAGCAAACCTGTTTACCTCATAATATAGCTGCTGATAGGTATATGTCCTGTACTGACCATCATCTGCCTCCCAGATTATCGCTGCCTTGTTCCTCCTGTCCGTCTCTATATGCCTGTCGATACAGTTGTACGCTGCATTTAGCTTTCCACCTATAAACCACTTTATCTCAGGCTTGTAAAAATCATACTCCAATACCCTGTCCCATTTCTTGAACCACGTTAGCTCCTTCTCTGCCATCTCTGCCCAGAACCCCTCAGGGTCCTCCACTGACCTCCTGTATACCTCCTCATACTCCGCCATGCTCTTTATGTAGGCCTTCTTCGAAAACCACTCAGGGGGCGGAAACCTCCTCTGCTCCTCCATTAATACATCAATTCCCTTTTCTGCCATGATAACCTCCTTGATGTTTATTTTATATTATGATAACAAAAACAAAAGTGGGTTTGTAATATTTATTTTTTTATTTACCCAGTACGTTTCTTCAACATCTTTTAAATGATAGAATCCCAAAGCAATTCCCGTGCCATCCCTATTTTCCAAGTATTTTCACCATGTTATCTCAATTATAGTTACAATAAGTTACAGCAACACAT
>JALUSH010000214.1:0-3794 GCA_027016675.1 Thermodesulfovibrio sp. | reverse complement strand
TTGGGGAACAATCAAAAACTCATTGCATCAATGGGCTGATAAATCACCTCTGCCTAGTTCTGACAATTGGTTAACTGCGGATTATGACATAGAAAAAATTAGCATCTTTATTTTATGATTTAATATTATGAACACCTCACCTATAACAGACCTGTCTTCTTTAAAAAAGCTCAGAGAACGACTTGAATCTCTTAAAAAAACTGAATCATTTCCCTATGGTGAGTCTATCAGGACAGTTATGGTTACCCCTGTGTTTACCTGCCTACCCGATGACAAACTATCCCATGCAATTAAAGAGATGTCAAAAAGAAACATATCATCAGTAATTATAACTGATATAGAAGGCCATCCAGTGGGAATTCTCACAGAAAGGGACCTTTTAAGATGGCTCGCGAGGTTTAGAAGAGATATTCCAATCGACCGCCTAACAGTCTCTCAACTGATGACCCCAGACCCCATTACATTAAGCCCTGATGATACAATATATCAGGCACTTTCTCTTCTTTCTCTCAAGGGAATCAAGCATCTTCCTATAACAGAAGATGGAAAGGTTAAAGGAATTGTCACATTAAGACAACTTCTCAAACTCAGACATCCTGAACCCCTGACAATCATCAATGACATACATAATGCAAAAAATATCGATGAACTCAAGACAATCAAAGACAAACTCCCTCAACTTGCTGCTGACAAACTTTCTATCGGTATTAATTCTCTGGACATTGTAACAATGATCTCTTTAATCAATCACGACCTTCACAAACGGGCTATAGATATGGCTTTGAAGGAATTAGGGCAGCCCCCTCATGATATAAATATATTTGTTTCCGGAAGTCATGGAAGAATGGAAAGTCTGCTCACTGCTGACCAGGACCATGGGATGATTATTGAGGATACAGATACATATTATGAAAACCAGCAATACTACATGAACCTTTCATTGAAACTCTCAGAGATGCTTAACCATATAGGATATGTATACTGTCCAGGGTATATAATGTGCATGAACCCTACCTGGCGTAAAACAGTAAAGGAATGGAAAATCCAGATCATCTACTGGTTTGAATCCCAGATAAGTGCCTTGACAAGGTATCTGACAATCCTCTATGACTCTTATCCAGTATATGGTAATATTAAACTTTTCAATGAAGTCAAGGACTTTTCTTTTCTGGTGTTAAAAGAGCATCATGAGGCCCTGCGGGTGCTTCATGAGGAAGAGGGCTCTCATAAGGTCCCCATTGGACTGTTTGGTAACTTTATCACAGAAAAAGATGGTCCTCACCGGGGAGAACTGGACATTAAACGGAGTGGTCTCATATTTATTGTTGAAAGTGTCAGGATTCTGGCAATAATGAATGGTATTAAAGAGACAACGACAATAAAACGGATTGAGGCCCTTGTGGAAAAGGGTGTTATTCATAAGGATGACGGAGAATACTTTGAGTCTGCCTTTGTTATCTTGCTGCATTATGCACTGAAATCACAGATCAAAAAATTCACCAAGGGGCAACCACTTGATACCTTTTTAAAGCCCTCCAGATTGTCATCCCGTGACAGGGACCTCCTTAAGCAGGCTTTCAAGGCTGTCTCTGCCCTCCAGGAACTGGTTTCATCTGAACTTGGTGAACTGGTGTTATAGTCTGGGTTTGAATAATAATGATATTGTCTTATCAATTATGTTAATATATCAAAAAGTTATTCTTTCTATTTAAAGTATTAGTTTATGAAAAAACTCTGTCTTCTTATAAAGCTACTGATTCTCTCTCTGATAGTGGGTGGAGGTGTATTCTACTATGCTATCCTGAAGGATATACCCCCTGTTGAGGTATTGAAAAAGATGCATCCTCCTCAGGGGACTAAGGTTTATGCTGCAGACAACGTCCTTATTGGTGAATTCAAGATCTACAATGGAAGATATGTAGGGCTTAAAGATATTCCTCCGTATCTCATAAACGCAGTGATTGCAACTGAGGACTCAAGGTTTTTTAAACACAGAGGTGTCGATTATCTTGCCATACTAAGGGCTTTGATAAAAGACATCATTCATATGAGATTCAAAGAAGGAGGAAGCACTATTACACAGCAACTTGCAAAGATATTGTATCTCTCCCATGAAAAGACCATCAAGAGAAAGATAAAAGAGGCCATAATAGCCTTCAAACTTGAAAAAAGTTTTAAAAAAGAGGAGATATTAGAACTATATTTAAACAGGGCATATTTTGGTAGTGGAGCCTATGGTGTTGAAGATGCATCGCGCCTTTACTTTGGCAAATCCGTCAAGAAGGTTAATGTAAAAGAGGCAGCCCTGCTGGCAGGGCTGCTGAAGGCACCGAACCTCTACTCTCCCTATCGTGATTTAAACAGGGCGGAATCAAGGGCAAGGGTGGTTCTATCAAGAATGGAACATGAGGGTTACCTTAAACCCTCTGAGAGGAGATATGCTGAAAACATCCCCTTGAAGCTGAAATCATTACCTGAAGGCACAGGTATATATGGATATTTTCTCTCTTATGTAAGAGATTACCTGGAAGATAGGTATGGTATTGAGCAGGTCTATAAAGGAGGGCTTAAGGTCTATACAACACTTCGACGCTGGGCACAGATACAGGCACAAAAATGTCTGTCTTCAGGAATTGAGGCTGTAGATCTGAGAAAAGGATGGCGAGGCCCTGTTTATCATATTGATGATTTAAATGTTCAAAGGGAATTGAAGAGAACTGTCTCAGCAGAAATGATAAAGGGTCTCAAAGGGGAAAACCTGAAGGCAACTGTACTTAGAGTTTACAATAACAGAGCCATATTGAAGGTTAATGGTGCATATGGAATACTGAAAAGAACAGATGCCCTGTGGGCAATAAGAGGTTCGGGAATAAAAAGAACTCATTCACTGACACAGATAATATCACCAGGGGATGTTATAATTGTAAAACTCTTAAAGATTGCAAATGGTATTGCCTATGTTGCATTGTCTCAGGAGCCAGAGGTGGAGGGTGCGCTTGTTGCAATAGAACCAGCAACAGGATATGTAATTGCCATGTCAGGGGGATATGATTACAGAAGAACACAATTCAACAGGGCAGTGAAGGCCAGACGGCAGGCAGGCTCGGCCTTCAAACCCTTTATATACGCTCTTGCTCTTGAAAAGGGTTTTACTGCTGCCACGCATGTGAAAGACACTCCTGTAACATACCCACTCAGTAATGGCAGGCGATGGAAGCCCCAGAATTACGACAGAAAATTCCACGGTGTTGTAACCCTCAGAGAGGCACTGACAGAATCATTAAATATTGCCACATTGAAGATAGCAGAAAGACTGCCCTTTTCTGATATTATTGATCTTGCACTCAAACTGGGATTTAAAAGAGAGGATATCCCTCATGACCTGAGTATAGCCCTTGGTTCTATTACGGTTTCCCCATTGCAACTGGTAACTGCATATACCATCTTTGTGAACAGAGGATATCTGATGAAACCAATTGCAATAAAAAAGATAGTTGACATGGATGGTAATGTACTTGAGTATAATAAACCTGCAGGTAAAAAGGTCATATCTGAAGAGACAGCATTCATCATAACATCAATCCTTCAGGATGTTATAAAGAAGGGAACTGGAAGGACTGCTACGTTACCCTTTTCAGTAGCAGGTAAGACAGGCACTACGGATAACTATCGTGATGCATGGTTTATTGGATATACACCTTCCTTGTTATCAGGTGTATGGATCGGTTACGATGATGGAAGATCACTTGGAGATGGAATGACAGGAGGTCGTATTGCAGCGCCTGTATGGAGGG
>JALUSH010000213.1 GCA_027016675.1 Thermodesulfovibrio sp. | reverse complement strand
ATCTTACTGTGTATTATATCAGAAAAAGGGATTGACAGGGAGCAGGTAGTACCAGCAGGTTACTGATTCACTGTAAAGGTAGCATTTCCTGATAATTCAAGATTTCAAAAATAAAAGATGCTATAATATAAACATTATATGAGGCCACGGCTATATTTAAAGGTTGGAGACAGGGTAGTACATGTGAGATACCATTACTGGGGTGAAGGTGTAGTAGTTGAAGAAAAGCATTCTTCCCTCGAGGGCGGATTCTGTCTTGTTAAGGTATTATTTGAAGATGGTGAAGAAAGGTCATTTATCAATGACCTTGACCATGAATGTTGCTGTTACTATACTGGAATTAGAATAATATATTGAGAGTTAATTAAAGAGGGAAAAATTAAAAAGTTTTTTTGACAGATTTAAAGAGTCTGCCCTGATAGGTGTCCAGTTCTACAAATCTGTTTTCAATATCTCTTGTTATTTCGTGTCTTGATTTATCCCACCTTGGAGCTAAAAGGATATCATCAGGAGCTGTTGCAAAGAGTCTCTGTAGGATTATAGCAGGGGAAAGCCGTTCTATAAATCTGACTACAAAATCAATATACTCTTCGTATTCAAAGGTGTGAAAGGGGTTGAGTTGATAATATTGCTCTAATACTGTATCCCTTACAATCTGAAGTTGATGGATCTTCAGGAAGGAGACTGGAAGCTGGGAGATTTCATCTGCCATAGCCAGCATCTCCTCTTCTGTTTCAGTAGGGAATCCCACTATTATATGTGCTCCTATATGAATACCCCTGTTAGTGGTCATTTCAACTGCCTTCAGAAAGGTATTGTAATCATGTCCTCTGTTTATAAACTTTAGGGTTTTATCGTATATGGATTGCAGTCCATACTCAATAAGCACAAAATAGTCTTTTGAAAGTCTCTGAAGAAGGGATATCTTTTCTTCATCAACACAATCAGGTCTTGTACCGATTGCAAGTCCTACAACAGAGGGTTCACTCAGAGCCTCATTGTAAAGAGCCTCCAGCCGTTCTAAAGGTGCATAGGTATTTGTGTAAGGCTGGAAGTATACAATAAACTTCTTTGCCTTGTATCGCCTGGTGAGATAGGAAATTCCGTTTCTTATCTGTTCTATAACTGGAGTAACAGACCTGCAGGATGATGGTCGAAAACTGTCATTGTTGCAGTATATACAGCCACCATACCCAACAGTACCGTCCCTGTTTGGACATGTAAAACCCGCATCTACATTAACCTTATAGACCCTTTCTCCATAAAGTTCTTTAAGATACGGACCAAAGGAATTATACCTTCTTTTCATTTTTTAACCTTTCTATTATTTTAACAAATTCCCTTGCTTTGTTGTATGGGGATTCAGCACCCAGTATAGCCGAGGCCACAGCTACTGCTGCAGCACCTGCCATGAATATCTCTTCAAGACTCTCCAACTTTATCCCTCCAATGGCAACTACAGGGAGGTTTACAGTACCTGTTATCATCTGTAAACCAGAGATGCCTTTAGGTATATCTGCATCTTCTTTAGTGGATGTCGGATAAATTGGTCCATAGCCAATATAATCAGCCATATCATATTCTGCCTTTTTTGCCTCATCTATATTATGGGTTGATATTCCAATGATACGAGAGCCCATGACCTTTCTTCCTTCATTAAGTGGAAGGTCATCCTGTCCTAAATGAACCCCATCAGCATCTACAAAGAAGGCAATATCTGCGTGGTCATTTATAATAAGTATAGCTCTGTACTCTTCTGTGATTTTTCTCAATCTTTCTGCTTGATAATAGATCTCTTTACGTGTCAGATGTTTCTCTCTGTACTGAATCCATTTAACCCCTGCATCAAGCACCATCCTTACAGTCTCTTCGACTGTGTATTGCCTGAATCTGCTGTCTGTTATAAAACAGATACCACCATAGAGCATATTACAAATTCCTTTTCATGATTAATTACAATGCGTACTTTATTATCACAAAAAAGTATAAATAGAAACAACAGAGCGATGAGGAGATGGTTTATTAAGTGGTCTATTTTAAATGTGTTCTCATTCTCAAGGCAGGATCCTCTTTGTAACCCAGAGCATTCCATCTGATTCTTCTGGAATTGTAATGACAGTCTTTACACTTGAGTGCCTGTTCCTTTGGGGCAACCTGATGGTTTATGCTTCCGTAGTAGGCTGTGGAAACAAATTCATATTTCCCACTGAAGGGCAGTCCAGAGCCCTTTGTCCCATCGATTAATGCCCTTTCCCAGTTATAGTGTGACCAGAGTCCGTTATGAAGGTGAGGGATCAGCAGGTATTTGTAAACAGAATCCAAGGGCTGTCTGCCTCTGTGAATCTTAAAGGGATATATCTTTGATACATCATCATCTCTGCTACCAAGTGGTTTGGAGATAAACAATATTCCTCTTCTTGTATCAATAGTTTCACCTTTAAGGTATCTTTTTATCTTTCCCTTATACCATGCATACTCAGGAATAACATTCTTTCCCCATCTGAACAGGCCTTTGTGTTTAAGATAGGTCTCTTTTCCGAATTGCTCAGGTGGATGTAGATCCTGTCCTACAGCAGACCAGTCCCAGTAGAGTTTTGTGGGCAGTTCCCTCGCAAAATAAGGAATATGACAGCTCTGACAGGCAACTCTTATTGCATGTTTATTAAGAATATGGCCACTTTTATCCTCGTCATTGTGAGGGGCATGCCCATGACAGTTTTCACAATATACTCTGCCATCATAGGTTGCCAGCAAGGTAGAGGCCCCACTGATACGGTGGTTCTTTGTTCTGTGACAATCCTGACAGACCATATTCAAACCATCCGTGCCCATGTGGACATCAAGCCTCCTGGAGGGATTTATAAGCGATGAATCCAGATCACCATGTTTTACACCATCACCTCCACCACCAAAAAAGTGACAGGCTCCACAGTTCTTCCTTGTTGGTTTTCCAACGCTTGCCACTGCTCTCTTAAGAAGCCTTTCATCGTACCCCTTTACTGCAAACTCCAGCTTGCCAGCACTACCACGATGATAAAAACCTGATTGTTCATGGCAGATGAGACAGTCGATTTTTGTAATATCATTAAAATCAAAGTTCTTATCTTTAAAACCATAGCTTGGATGACACCTTGAGCAGGATTCAACATTTTGCCAGTCAGGCCCACCCTGTATGGAGATACAGAAGTTGTTTATAAGGTTTATCTTTCCGTACTCCTGTCCAGTGTCTTCCAGACCTTCTACCAGCCTTGGTGGGCCTTTCCATCTCCAGTGCGGGGTCTTGATAAAATCTTCTGCCTCTTTACGGTGGCATTTTATACAGAATCGTGTCACATCTTCACCAGAGCAGAATGTACCTGTTATGAACTGACCATGATCAATGGCAGAAAGGTAATGTGGGTATAAAAGGCCAAGGAATGCAAAAAGAAAAATAATGATACAATTTGATCTCATGGATTTATTATACAAAAACCCCCTTTTAGATTACTTGATAGAATAAAATTTACGAATTTCGCCAGACCCCCCTGCCCTTTGGTCGTGAAGCTTTACTACTGTCTATTTACTTTGACACACATCTGCTCGAAATGAATCCTCTCTGAGCTAAAACTATAGAAGATTCATTTTGAGAATTAATAGGGTGTATATCCTTTGCATTATCTATGCATCGTATATCAGTTCAACCTGCTCTTTTAACCTGACCGCACTTTTATAAGGCAGTCTTAGAAGCCTTTCTATCTCATGCACTTTATAGGGAAGGATGTCTTTTAAAAGGATTATGTCTTGTTGAATAAGACCTGTTATCAGACCTGATTTGATTCCAGATATGACTGTTACAGGATAGAGGTTTTTGTCTTCAACCCTTTTCTCAAGACCGCCATCAGGAGGATATTTCCAGCCTATTAATTTATATCCGGAGCACTCTGCATACTGGATAGCATCAGTGGAAAACCTTGTATTTGTTACAAGATATCCAGCAAATCTCTTTCCTCTGTATTGCTGTTCAATTATCGGCCTGAGATCCTCAAACCGTGATTGTACATAGAGGGCATCTTTGGAGCTGGTTGTACGATCAGCACTGTTATGATACTTGCATTCCACAACCATTACCTCATCTTCTCCAACAGCCAGCACATCAACCTCATGTTTTATACATCTCCCATCAATTATTAGACCTACCTCTGTTTTATATCCATACTCGTTAAGTAAACGGGCAAAGTATTTTTCAAAGGGGTATCCAGTAGGTCCGAGTCTGAATATGGCCTTTTTCAGAGAGTAACGAAGGCTTGAGGCATGATTAAGCCTTTTTAGTTCCCTGTAGGCAAGTCTGTAGATGGTTTTTGTTTTTGTGTTGGGGGTGATTTCAGGAAGTATTTTTTCTAATACCTTTTGTGCAAGCTCTTCGCTTGCACCTGAGCGTTTTAATGATGAAAGAAATTTTTGTGAATCAAATGGTTCAACCTCACCTGATGCTTTGATTATATCAACCATAGCACTTCGATCTGATAGGCATCAATGCAATCTTTCCTGTACCATCTCTGTTGTCTTGCGAAAGTCTATCTTGCCGCTACCCATCTTGGGCAGGTCTTCTATAACAATAAAATGCTTTGGCAGGGCTATATTTGGTAGTTCCTTTGTTATCTTTTTTATTATCTCCTTCTCATTAACAGGTTTTGTTACAGCCACAACTATCCTGGCACCCTTTACAGGGTCAGGCAATTCCACCACACAGCACTCCACATCTGCAGGCAGATACTTCTCAAGTACATTCTCCACCCTCACCAGGGATACCATCTCTCCACCGATCTTTACAAACCGTTTGAGACGTCCTGCATGCCAGAGGAAGCCATCCTCGTCAAGGTATCCCATATCCCCTGTATCATACCAGCCTTTCCGAAGTCTCAGGGATGTCTCCTCAAGGTCATCAAGATACCCCTTCATTACAATGTCTCCCTTCACAAGGATTCTGCCCACTTTATTAGGAGGACACTCCTCGCCTGTTTCATAATCCTCAATCTTTACCTCCACTCCTGGTATAACCCTGCCAACACTGCCAGGTCTGTTTGCTTCAGGGGTATTAACAGAGATTACAGGTGATGTCTCTGTGGTTCCATAGCCTTCAAGCAGTGTGATCCCGTGTTTTTTCATGAATCCCTCACGCAGGCTATCAGGACACTTGTCAGCACCACATACTGCAAGTCGGATGCTTTTAAAATCTCCTTCCTCTGACCTTCTCAGATATCCCCATAGGAAGCTTGGTGTTCCTACGAACATCGTTGGCTTTTCCTCTTTTATGATCTCGCAAATCCTTCTGTAATCCAGTGGATTTGCATAGGTAATAATGGTCATACCGTGATAAATAGGCGTCCAGAGGTTCACAGTAAGTCCGAACACATGGAAATAGGGCAGATTGGCAAGTATTCTGTCCTCTTCTGACAGGTGTATTACCTTACTGAAGCCTTCTATATTGGAGAGTATGTTCCTGTGTGTCAGTTGCACTGCCTTGGGGTCTCTCTCGCTTCCACTGGTAAAGAGGATTACACACTCCTCATCCATATCACCTGAATGAACTGTCTTTTTAATCAGACCAAGAGGCAGTCTGGAGAGAAACAGTGCCTTTATCTTCTCTGTCTTTTTGATATTATCCATAATGTCTTCAATGTAAACCATCCCCCTTACATGGGGACAGTTTATCTTATTCAGCAAGGCCCTTGAGGTAATAACTGTTTCAAAGTTGCATTTTCTTTTGGCGTATTCGACATTTTCCCTGGCACCTGTAGAATAGTTTATCATCACGGGTATCTTGCCATTCATCAGTGCTCCTATTATGGAAAGGGCGCATCCTGCAGAGGTTGGAAGCATTATCCCCAGGTATCCATCTTTGTAGATTTTAAATCTGTTAGCAAGTATTAGCGAACCCATAAGGGCCCTTTCGTAGGAAATACGCCTGTTGGTGGTACAGTCAATAAAGGCAAGTTTCTTTCCCTGCCTTTTTGCCTGTTCAATAAAGATATGGTGTAACTGTGCCTGCATCACTTAGTATAAAATTCCTGCATCCCCTTTTTCAAAACAATATGAACAGGAACCTGCAATAAAGTAATAGCAGTTTTTAGTTGTATTACATCTGGATCCGGGCTGAACCTTATCAAAACTTATATGTAAGCTGGGCACTGATTATATTAACATTAGCATCAAAGTTACCTCTAAGGCCACCCCTGAGCAGGTCTTCTCCTGCAGGGGTTTTCCTTATCTCTGGATCATTAACAAACAGATGGGCATAACCAAGATCAATGGTGAAATGCTTGCCATGAGCATAACCTATCCCAACTGCCAGCCACAGGCGGTCACCATCAGGTATCCTTGGGGTTCTGTAACGCGCTTCCTTGATAGGTGTTTCATCATAGGCAATGCCTGTTCTGAGGGTGAGTTTCTTTGATGCATAGTAGCTCATGCCAAGGGAGTAACGGAAACTGTCACCCCAGCGTGTTGTTGTTACACTATCAGGCTGGTTTGGGTTGTCAAACTGAAACCTTAATTCCTCAAGCACACTCCAGCGTGTAAGGGTAATATCACCCATTAAGGCCAGCTCAGGGGTCAACTTTTGATAAAAACCAACTGAAAAGGAGTCAGGTAGTATAATCTTTGCAGAGGCATCAGTGTCCTTAAAAACTGGCAAAGGTGAAAGCCCGGCAGGTACATTCGAGAAGTCTGCATCACCCTTTACACGATGTGTTATACGTGATCGGTATGAAATACCCATACGAGTTGATTCATTGAATTCATAAAGCACTCCGAAATTAAAACCATATCCCCAGCTATCTCCCTTAAGGGTCACATAGCCATCAGCACCCTGTGGAGTTAAACCCAGTGCACCTGCAGGAACAACTGGTGCAAAGTATCCTATGGCATCAAGAGTGCCAAAGTCAATGGCACTGCTTAGTTCTGCCTTCAGATACTGAATATCAATTCCTCCAGCCACACTCAATCTGTCAGTCAGTTTATATGCAATGGAAGGATTTATATTAATTGTGAGCATATCTGATTTTATTGCATGATAACGGCCCACCCAGTCTTTATCATACTCTGTGCTGAGGCCAAAGGGAGAGTTTACAGCAAAACCAAAATACAGTCTGTCAGTAAAAGGCCTGGCATAATAGAGGTTTGGCACATAGACCGTAACTCCTCCATCTCCTCCATTGTTACCCCTGAGTCCCACACCAGTGATTCCCTGAAGCACATGGGTGGAACCTTTGTTCTTGAACTTTGCCTCCGGAATTATGACGTGTCCGCCTATTATAAACTGTGAACCTTTAAGCCTTGTTATTCCTGCTGGATTATAAAAAAGTGTGGTAGCATCCTCAGCTGCAGCTGAACCACCAGCATAGGCATTTCCAAGACCACTTACGCTCTGTTCAATAATTGCAAAGCCAGCAGCTGATGCGTTGTCCTTTAGAGGAAAAAATAGCAGAATAGAAAGGAAAAGTAACACAAAAAAGCACTTCACTGGATTAATTCCTGCTGATCTAATCACGTTACCTCCTTTTGTTAAAAAGTGTTTTTGACTGAAGCGAAACACCCCATTACTGCACATCCTTCCTGTTCTTGTATTTCTTTAAAATCTGTCTATTTTGTTTTCTTTTTATTATCCGTTTCTTTTTTGTCTTCTTTTTTCTTCTTTTCCTCAATCTTTGATCTGGCAATGGAGTAGTAGGGTGAAGAGGGATACTTCTCAACAATAAGGGAGTATTTCTTCAATGCCTCTTCTGGCATATTCATTGACTCTAACAGACGTGCTGATTCATACAGGGCAAGGTCTTTGAAGTAGGCAGTGGAGAGAGAATACATCTTTTCAAGATCTTTAAGTGCCGATTCCCTGTTTCCTTTCCTGATCTGTATCTGGGCAATCTCATACAAACTCAGTGTAGTCAGCTCCTTGTTCCGAGGGAATTTCTTTACAAGGGTTTCAAGGCTTTTGAGTGCCTCATCTTCCTGGCCTTTCTTAAGCTGTACAAGGGCTATATAGTAAAGAGATATTGCCTCGGGTTTTTTCTTGTAGGCAAGCTGGAATTTCTCAAGCGCCTTATTTAATGCCTCATCATCAGATAGTGCTGATGCATCATAAAGCTTGTGATAGTATTTGTATCCTTCGTATTCAAGGGCATAGGCCTTCTTTGCCCTGTCTTTAAGGTAATAGGTAGCAAAGAAAATAATTAATATGAGACTGACCATAGCAACCACAAGGAGATGGACAAATCTTTTGTTGTTGTCATAGTAGTCTCTGCAGGTCTCTAAAAAGGAGTAAACCTCTTCCTCTGTAATCTGTTTTTTTCTCTTCCGCTTCTTGATCGGCTTGGGCATTAATGCCTCCTTGTTCAAATAACAACTAACAATTAATTGAAAGTGAAACTCCCCCGACAGGAGTCGGGGGCTTCTTGTTATCCAAGCTCTAAACCTAATTGACCCTTATCATCTTTCTCCTGATGTTCTACATATTGCAAAATAGCCCTTTCATTTAGCCCAACCG
>JALUSH010000212.1 GCA_027016675.1 Thermodesulfovibrio sp. | reverse complement strand
GAATTGCATTAATAAATTGTGCCTCATGCTTGTTATCTGTATCATAATAATAAGTGATATGATCTGTTATAAAATTGTGAATGTTGATCTCTTGTCCTTCTATGTCTATTTTGAATATTTTTTGTTCAACAATACATCCACACAAATATGTTGCTGATGTTGGGTATAATACCTTATATTTTGACCATTTCTGTTCGGAAAGTTTGTGTCTGTAGTCAAGCCAGTCAATAACATCCATACTCTCAGCCTTATCACCTCGTTTCTCTTCCCATATCTTTTGTGCATTACCAAGCCACTTTGATAGATGAATAAATCCTCTCCTGCTTGCCTCATCTTCCTTTATAAGAATATAACCGTCTTCAT
Source organism: Thermodesulfovibrio sp. (assembly GCA_027016675.1). Classification (GTDB taxonomy): domain Bacteria; phylum Nitrospirota; class Thermodesulfovibrionia; order Thermodesulfovibrionales; family JdFR-85; genus JAADHP01. The sequence goes on along the minus strand of JALUSH010000212.1, from coordinate 2,332 downwards.
CCTGTATTAGAGGAAGGACAACCACCCTGAATGGGAGATGGCCAAAAGGCACTATATCAGTAGAAAGTAGAGTGGCATAAAGAAATTCTCCCTCAATATTTCCCTTTAATAGTATCCCTTTATATGGCTCTTTTGCAGTTTTTTCAGCAGCCTCTGCGGTCTCTACATATGGGGCTGTGGGATTAATGCCCAATGTTGGATGAGGTTTTATATCAACAAACCAGAAATTGCGGGGAACAATTGTGGCTCCCTGTTTAAACAGGGCATGATAAGGACTCCTTTGTTCTTCAATATAACCTTCTTCAGATCGTGATAGATAGCTCCTCTCTCCTTTTGCACTAACATACAGTTTACCAGTAGAAACTGTCAGGGGTTTTTCGGCCTCATGAAGTGTGGCATTTTTTCTTTCGAGGCTTCCTGAGAAAAATATAGCATCATATGGTGATACTGTCTGGAAACCTTTTTTAGCGACAAACACACAGGCAGGGACATTAAATAGGGGTTTGACCTTCTCAAGATCCCATATCTCGGTAAAACCTAATTTCATCGGATAATGTTGCTGACGGAAGGCAGAATGTTGGTCTGCAGTAAAAAGACTTCTTGGCATTACAAAACCGATCATGCCTCCATCTTTTAAATAAAGATCTGCTGTTCTAAGGAAAAATAGTGCGGCAAGTTCCATGTGAGTTATCAACTCTGCCTTAACCTTCATTCTCTCTCCGGCAGATGCACCACCAAGGAGTTTGTATTCATTCACGATCATCTCTTTAAGAAACTTCTGGTATTTTCCTTTGTCCACATAACGGTAACTGAGCCAGGGAGGATTGCCAATGATAACATCAAACTTCTCTTTCAAAAATAATGGCTTATACATGTTTTTCATAACATATGCCCAGATGCTGTCCCTTTCTTCCTCAATAAGTTCCTTCATTGCCTGTGCTGCATAAAAGAGCATGTCAATTGTGTTCTTGTCGTCTAACTGTGGGATATGTTTCTTTATAAAATTCTTATATGCTTCAGGTGTGCCTCCTTTTTTGCCGGCAAAATGCCTTGCAAATTCCTTGGTTGTCTCAATGACCTGATCATACAGTGCAGGATCATGTATTATCGTCTCAGGTATATAGACTGTTTTGTCTCCTATTGTGGTCTGATAACTCGGAACAGGCGTCAGTAGGCTATGCTCCAGTTTTTCCTCAGGTGGATTTATAGAATCGGAAAGATAAACAGGAATCTGTATTCTCTTTGTACCCCTCTTTTTAAGAAGATCCCCAAGGGCGAGCAAATAGTTGGTTTTAGCGGTTATTACTGCAAGAGGGTGGATGTCAATCCCGACAACGCTATTGATGATATGTTCAAGAGTTGCCTTTTTTAATCCTAAAAGGTGTTTCTTGTATCTGATAGCCATGTAAAGAAATGTCCCTGAACCACAAGAAGGATCAAGCACAGAAGCGGATGGATTGTCTTTCAGAATATACACCACCATTTTCTGAGAAAGCCAGTCAGGTGTATAGTACTCTCCAAGGTCATGTCTTGTTTCAGGGTCAACAAGTTCCTGGTAAAGTGATTTCAGAATATCCTCAGAAAGTTCCCTGAGGTAATAATTTGCAAGTTGATTCATGAGTTTCTTTGAAATATCAATACCTGCATCTCTGGTATGATCCCTGGCAATCCAAGAAAAGAAATCCTCTTCAAGAAAATTGTCGATTCCCTGTTCATGGAAATATTCACCGTTAAGAATTTTGATAATTATGTCGCTTGAGGGAACAGCGCTGCTTTCAGAAAGTCGCATCCAGACGATGAGCTTTGTGAACATGGAGAGATAGGAATGTCTGAGAAACAGATCCTCACTGCCTATAAGACTTCCATAGGTAACTCTCAGATACTTTTCCCAATTGTCATAAATAACTTTGAAGTCGGTTCTGTGTTTTACTTCATTCCAGATCTGCTCAAGAGCTGTTATGCAATATTTAAATGCAGGGCTTTTTAAGCCAAAGTCCCTTACAATCTCCTCGGTTCTTGGGTGAAGTGTTATATTTCTGAAAAAATATCTGTCCAGCCAGAAGTAAGCCTGATAGGGTTCCATTTTTGAGAGGTCGATTTTTTCAATTTCCTCAAGATCAGTTTTGCCGTTCTGTCCTGTTGTTGGCAAGTAAACATTAAAGAGAATTCCGTCTGTAGCCATGCAGAGATAATTTGTTTTACTGTTTGACTGTAGCAGGCATGAAGCATACTTTGTTAGCTGACTGAGTGCTTCATCAAGTTTTTTTCTCAAATCGCTTTCAAATTCTATTATCAGGTTGCCATAAAGGGTATCTATTCTTCCTTTCAGAAC
>JALUSH010000211.1 GCA_027016675.1 Thermodesulfovibrio sp. | reverse complement strand
TAAGTTCCCGCCGCTAAATCGCGGCGGGAATGCGGAATTGATCTGATAACTCCAATGACTGCCCCGCCGCTGGCGGCGAGAACAAGTCATTGGAGCAGACAACCCCTTCGGGGCTGTCGCCTTGTCGGTGCTAATATAGCGAATGCAGGCATTCGCAAAATCCTGACGCACCGCCTGCGGTTGCAGCTCAATTCCGCATTATTTAAAAACCTCAAAAATTAAAGAGGAGGTTGAGATGAAACGATATCTGGTGCCTGGTCTTACAGTTCTTGTTCTGATTGTGCTTGCGGGTATATCTTCTGCTAATAAATATGTTGGTTCTGATGTTTGCTTCAAGTGCCATCCACAGCAGTATAATGATTTCAAGGTCTCCGGCCATCCCTACAAGCTTCAGAAGGCCGAGACCGCAAGATACTGGAAGCTTCCACTTCCACCCGGATACTCATGGGATGATATCTCCTACGTGATTGGCGGTGCCTACAAGAAGGCACGCTACATGGATAAAAAAGGCTATATTATTACTGCAGCCAAAGATGGTTCAGCTCTCAAGACCCAGTACAACCTTGAGACTGGTACATGGTCTTATTATCACAAAGGAGAGAAAAAGCCCTACACATGTGGAAAGTGCCATACAACAGGATATAAGAAAGAGGGGCATCAGGATGGTCTTGAGGGTATCAAGGGAACCTGGGCATTCGCTGGTATTCAGTGTGAGGCATGCCATGGTCCTGGAGGTGACCATGTAAAGACAGGTGATAAGTCAAAGATAATGGTTGACAGATCTTCGGCCCTCTGTGGTAAATGTCACATAAGGGGAACAAAGGATAAGATACCAGCAAAGGGTGGCTTTATTAGACACCACGAGCAGTACAATGAACTACTTGCAGGTCCGCACAATTCGCTCAACTGTGTTACCTGCCATAATCCTCACAAGACTGCAAAATTCAGTATAAAGACTAAATGTGAAACCTGTCATGCTTCACAGGCAAAGGCCTTCAAGGGCAGCACTATGGAGCAGGTAGGTGTTCGGTGTATTGACTGCCACATGCCAAGGGCTACCAAGTCTGCTGTTAAATTTGGTAAATACGATGGAGACATCAGGACGCATATCTTCAGGATCAATACGGCTGCCGATGCAGATATGTTCTATACGGAGGAGATTAAGGGCAAGAAAAAGACCTTTGCAAAAGGCTTTGTTACAGTGGATTTTGCCTGTCTCAATTGCCATAAGAATAAAGACAGAAGCTGGGCATCTGAAATGGCAAAGGGAATACACACAAAAGGCAAATAGATTATTAAGGGCTGGAGATAATGAATCTCCAGCCTGCTTTATTTAAGTACCCAAATCCAGCTATAAGATTCACAGGACCGCTTCTGTATTATCATTTGAGAGTTTGGTTCAGCTCAACTTGAAGATTCTCATTCTGAACTTGATTCAGAATTTCTTCCTTCTTGTTATCCTGAGTGTAAAGCAATTAAAAAAAGGGGCAACCAGGGGAGGGGCTGGCTGCCCTTTGAAGGGAGGGGGGTAGCGAGGCCTTTTAAGCCTCATAAGACAATGCAATTTCTATAGGCTGGACTCTTGATCCTTTGATAGTTGCCCTGTTTCATATAGAGAACATCCCTAATCAGGTTTTTTATCTCGGCTGTAAAACCAACATGCTGTAATATTTCAAGAAAAAGCCTTGTTGAGAGTTTTCTGAGACAGTGATACTGGCTTTCTGAGATTTTTGTAACATCCTCTCTGATCATTGATATCACATTATCTATGATCCTTGCTGTTTCAGTTCCATAGACCCTATCAGCAAAATATGTCACATCTGCCTTTGTCAGAGGCATATATCCATGAATGGGAAGGGTAATATAGAGCATCTTCATGATGACATTAAGTAGCCTTTCAGCAGGACCGTGCCCCTGACAGACTCCTATTTCAGTACATAAGCCTGAAGAAGCACTGTGGCACTCTTTTATATCCTTGCCGATATCTTTGAGAGAGCCATAGTACTGTGTTACGATTCCATTATAGAGTGATTTGATTATATATTTTCGGCCTGGCAAACCGACCGGATAACGAGACTCTATTTTTTCAAGAAAGCCATTGGAAAATAGTTTCATACCATATCTCATTGAATACGAGAAGGGTGAACAATTACGAAATTCGTCAACAACAAGTTTCTCGCTGAGAACTGTATACTCTATATTATTGTTATGTTGGCCTTTAAACTGCTCATCTATCTCTCTCTGAAAAACGATATCACGAACTGAGTTATACCCCTTCCTCCTGCATACCAGGACGACATCAATATCAGATCCTTTGAGATCTTTTTTGTAGACACTGCTTCCAACAAGTACAATGGCATGCAAAAGATTACGGTAGGGTTTCAGAAAGGAGAGTTCCTTTCCTATCTCTTCTACTCTCTCTTTGCCTATAAGGGTGTGGTTTCTTACTACAGGTTTTAGAATGTCTGTTATTCTTTTACCATATATAAGTTCTCCAATCCATCTGGATATGAACCTGCCCCCATAGGCAAGAAATAAGGCATAGAAGAGGCCAAACATTATTCCACCAAGTATGATTATCTGTTCAAGAATACATGTCTTGTCATGGTTGGAAGTAAATTTTACCAGGAGTTGCGTGGCTGCATACCCTCCGGTAAACAAACCAAGAGGAAGTCCTATAATGAAAAATATAAGAGGGATAGACCA
>JALUSH010000210.1 GCA_027016675.1 Thermodesulfovibrio sp. | reverse complement strand
CTTTTAATGATAGCTTTTTTACAAGCATCATCTTTCTCACATCTGCCGGATCAACGGGGACCCAGCCGGTGCCCGGCAGGTAAAACTCTGCCCAGCAGTGATATCCGCCGGTCATATCCTTTTCAGCCACCTTGGCAAGGCGGAGGCCGAAGACCTCTCTTGCAGGAACACCTGCTGCCCTTGCAAGGGCAACATAGACAGAGCTGATGTCAGCACACTTCCCGCCTCGTCTGGCAAGTGTCTCCTCCACAATACCACGGCCACACCCACGCACACCAGGGTCCCTGTAGGTATTTTCCACAACCCAGTCGTACACAGCCCTTGCCTTCTCAAGTATCGTCTTCTTGCCCCTGATGATCTGCTCTGCCACCTCCCTGATCTTTCCATCTGTGGGAACATATTTGTTACCTTTCATATATCTTCTGACCACTACAGGGATGTCCCCGGCCTCTTTAAAGTTCTGGACGATTCTCTCTTTAGCCTCTGCATCAAAGTGCAGACTCAAACGGGGTGTCTCGGATGGGTTTTTCCACTCGGCATAGATATAAATGGCGCCAGACCTTGGTTCCCTGTAGACTCCGTTACTGTCAAAATTACCCTTGATACGGATATTGTTGATCCTCTGAAACTCATCTGAAAGGGGGTAAGGGATCCATAGTTGCGTATGCTGGCCTTTTCCAGATGTAATGCTGAAATCCATCACGATGGTTCCCTTTCTTGTGCCCCCTGATGCAACTGATACCCAGAGAAAAGTGATCAGAAGAAGATAAAAAATTGTTTTTTTCATATTACACCTCCTGAGAGATCACTAAATTAATCAGAATTATTGTTATTGAAATATACAATAACTACCATTGGAATGTTAAATATATAATTCCAATAAGAAAAAATTCAAAAATAGATTTCAGTAATTGTTTGCTATTTGATAGAATTAACTCTATGGGTGAGACCATCAGAAACATTCTCATTACAGGAAAGCCTGGTAGAGGCAAGACTACATTGATAAAAAAACTTGCAGGTGAGCTTGCTGACCTGAGGCCACGAGGCTTTTACACAGAGGAGATACGGGAGGGTGGAAAGAGAAAGGGGTTTGCCATAAAGGGGCTTGACGGAAGGCAGCGGGGTATACTTGCCCATGTGGATATAAAATCACCCTTCAGGGTTGGCAGGTATGGTGTTGATGTTGAGGGGTTTGAGGGATTTCTCTACGAGATTGGGGATGAACTCTTTTCAGGTGGAATTATATTGATTGATGAGATCGGGAAGATGGAGTGCTTCTCAAAGAGGTTTGTGGAGATTATAAAGAGGTGTCTTGGTGTGGATATCCCCTTTGTTGCAACTGTTTCTGAAAAGGGCGGAGGTTTTATAGGGGAGATAAAGAGACGAAGTGATGTGATCATAGTATCACTTACCCCTGAAAACAGGGATTCAATGCCTGAAAGGATAACAAGGCTTATAGAGGAGATACTACGTGTATAGTCTTAACTGTCCTTTATAGCCCTTTCATGATAAAATATCTTACTATTAAATTTTGAAAACCAACAGAACCAGCTCTGAAAGGAGGCTGTCATGACTTTAAGGAGGCTACTGCTTTTTTTGCTTTGTGCCATATTCATTACCTCAGTTGATGCAGGTGCTGCGTCAAAGAGGATATTCGTAACAATCGGCACGGGTGGTGTGACAGGCGTTTATTATCCTACAGGCGGTGCCATAAGCAGGATGATCAACAAGAAGTTCAAACAATACGGGATAAAGGCAACTGTTGAATCCACTGCAGGCTCTGTGTATAACATCAATGCCGTGCTCTCAGGAGACCTTGAATTCGGCATTGCCCAGTCAGACAGGCAGTATCAGGCATACCACGGCCTTGCGGAATGGAAAAAGAGAGGACCCCAGAAAAAGCTTCGCTCTGTCTTCTCCATCCATCCTGAATCAATAACCCTCATAGCCTCAGTAGAAAGTGGAATCAAGAGTCTTCAGGATCTCAGGGGCAGGAGGGTAAACATTGGCAACCCTGGTTCTGGGCAGTTGCAGAACTCAAAGGATGTCCTTGAGGCAGCAGGAATCCCTCTTAGCAGTATCCATGTTGAACAGGCAAAGGCAGTGGAGGCACCATCACTTCTTCAGGATGGAAGAATTGATGCCTTCTTCTACACAGTAGGCCATCCAAACGGGAACATAAAAGAGGCAACTTCGGGAAGACTGAAGGTAAGAATCATCCCCATTGAAGGTCCAGGGATTGATGCACTACTAAGGCGTTATCCCTATTATGCAAAGACCATTATTCCTATAAAATTCTACCCGAAGGCTGAGAACACCAGGGATGTTCCCAGCATAGGAGTGAAGGCAACATTTGTCACCTCAGCAGATGTGGATGAAAAGGTGGTTTACGCTATCACAAAGGAGGTCTTTGACAATCTTGAGGAGTTCAAGAAACTCCATCCTGCCTACGCAGTATTAACAAAAGAGAAGATGCTCCAGGGGCTCTCTGCCCCCATTCATAAAGGGGCACTCAGGTATTACAGAGAGGCAGGCCTTCTGAAATATATAAACCCTGCATTGATAGAGTAAGGATCAGATTTCCAGGTGGCTCATTAGTGTCCGCTTAAATGTCATCGTATATTAAATATGATGGTATAATAGTTTAAATTTTAAGAAGGGAAAGGGGAAAGAATACAAATTATGCAGGTGGATAAGGACAGGATGTCAT
>JALUSH010000209.1 GCA_027016675.1 Thermodesulfovibrio sp. | reverse complement strand
ATATCAGGCTGGTTATACTACAGTATTATTTATTTATTGTTTGCTATCTTTCAGGACGCTTCTACGCTCGTGGTGCTGTTTTTAGTCTATGGAATCCATTTCGGATTCACAGAGCCTGCTGAGCGGGCATGGATATCCTCTCTGGTTGCAAAACAACTCAGGGGAAGGGGCTTTGGTATCTATCATGGCATAGTCGGAATAGCCACACTGCCTGCCAGCATGATCTTCGGTCTGCTATGGCAGAAGTTCGGTTATTCCTATGCCTTTTTGACAGGCGCCCTTCTTGCCTTCACAAGCTGCTTGATTATCTCTCGGGTAAGAAGCAGTTAGAGCACTACCACAGAATCGTCCCCTCCAAAGGGATTTGGTATATACTTGTCTGCGCACCAGTCATTTTCCCATTTAGAGCCGTCTATTAGATAACGATACCTGTACTCTCTGCCCGGCTCTAATTCCAGAGTGATCTTCCACTGTCCATTTTTAAGCCTCTTCATTGGAGTGGACATAACATCCCAATTATTGAAATCACCCACAATGTAAACTGATCTGGCATCCCCTGTGGCCTGTTCAGGAAGCCTGAAGGTCACCTTACATACAGGACGTGACTTGAGGTACTCCTTCTTGATCATCAAGGGAGAAGCTGATGTCTTCTGAATTACCTTCCTTGTGGACCTTGTAGAACCAGCCTTTGATTTAATCTTTCTGGATGACTTCTTCATTCTTCAACCCCCGCATATATAGAATTAACCCCTCCAAAGGTGAGGCATCTTTATTATATCAAAATAGCATATATCAATAAATTCCAGGATTAACCAGTTTTAAGGCTTTTTCAGGCACAGATACAAATTCTCTTATCAATACAGATAATTATGAAGATTCTCATCAACAGCAGTTCTGTCTAAATAAAATACTAACAAGGCAGGGCACCTCATAAAAATAAGGCAATCCACAGGATTACTCAATATAGTAACCTGTTTTTTCAATGCCATAGTACAGAACATGTAAAGAAAAAGTTGTAGGCATAGTGGTGGTGAAGAAGGCGACACCAGTGCGTCAACAGGAAGCAGAATCACCTCAGGCCCTTGGATGGTATTTTTCATACATCCTTTTAAGCCTGTCAGATGTAACCCTGGTGTATATCTGGGTTGTAGAGATATCAGAATGGCCAAGCATCTTCTGCACTGCCCTCAGATCAGCTCCACCCTCAAGCAGGTGAGTGGCAAAGGAATGTCTGATAACATGTGGAGATATCTTCAAACCTGCCTGTCTTGCATATTTTTTAAGGGTCTGCCAGAAGCGTTGCCTCGTGAGAGCATTTCCTCTATTAGAAATAAACAGATAGGGAGATTCTCTCCCCTTTAGTAGATTTATCCTCAGTTGTTTTATGTAATTCTTTAGCCTGATGATAGTTTGTTCACTTATGGGAACAATTCTTTCCTTACCACCTTTTCCAGTAATCCTTAAAAACCCAATCTCGAAATTTATATCCTCTACCTTAAGATTAACCAGTTCGCTGACCCTTAACCCACAGGCATACATTAGTTCCACCATGGTAAAATCTCTTTCTGCCAGCCTGCCACCTTTTATGGTCTCAAAGAGTCGTTTCATCTCTTCTACGGTTATAGCCTTTGGCAATCTGAACCATCCCCTGGGATTCTGTATATTTTCGGAGGGATCATCATTCCTGTGTCCCTCAAGCACAAGCCAACGACAGAGACTTCTTATTGTTGATATCATTCTTGAAATAGTAGACACTGTATAGCCTTTCTCTTTAAGCTCGGTCATGTAATCTATAACGTCGTTTTTGTTGAAACTTTTGAAGGTCTTTCTTCTTTTTATAAGGAACTGCTGGAATTTCTTCAAGTCAAATTCATATGACATCAAGGTATTATTAGAACGGCCTCTTTGCACTGAAAGATAAGTAAGAAAATCCTCTATCAGATCATTTTCCATGATAGTACTTATAAATACCTGTGGATGCTTTAAGACCACTATAAAGCTTCTCAGCAATATAAAAGAGGTTTACTGTATCCTCTTTATTATAATTTATTAATAAATCAAGAGACCTGTGACTGCCTCTCAACCATCTTCTCCATAAGATGACAGCATCGTAACCATTCATGTCCTTGAGCTCCTCTGGCCTCTTCAAAGAGAAATACTGTTCAATCTTTTTAAGCCCCCCTTTTAACCCCAGCCTTTTAGCAGCATGACAGAGATCAAAATGGGGTATATTTATGTTAAAACCAGGAAATACTCTTGTCAGGAAGGGTATATCGAAGGAGGAACCAAAAAAGGTTATCAGAATTTTGTGTTGTGAAATCCTTTCCATCAAATAATCCTTATCAAGATTCTCCCCACGTATCAATACCTCATAGTCCTGACCATTGTAAAGTCCCACGATTGTGACCTCACCACCCCTGCCTGGTGCATAACCATTTGTTTCTATATCAAGACATATTGCACTCTTACTGAATTGCTCAAATAGTCTCCAGTGTTCAGTGGAACTTAAACACTCTTTAAATACACTGGAGTTGCCTGTATCAAGCTCGTATTTAAACCCTAATAGTAGTTCCTTGTAAAATCCTGCTCTTACAGGAGAAAAACAGGGAAGATAATCTGTTTCTATAAAATCATTCCATGTAACAAGACCACTTTGCCACAGTCTTTTTTCTGTTTTCTCACCAATGCCATCAAGTAATGTAAAGGTATG
>JALUSH010000208.1 GCA_027016675.1 Thermodesulfovibrio sp. | reverse complement strand
CACTTATCGCAGTTTTCCAACAACCTGCCAAGCTGAAACGCTATGTTATTGCTAACCCTCTGATGCTCAATCCCGGGCTGGGGAGACATGGCATAGGGGATACCCTCAATCAGTTCCCATCTGCCTTCCCACTGCTCGTAGTCTTTATAAGTATACCTTGGCAGATAATCAATGTTTAGCTTTTTAAGTATTCCCATGAGGTTATTATAATCCAAAAAATGTAAAAAGACAACACCATCGGTATTTACGTTAATTGCGTTTATCGGGTTTATAGCCTTCTTTGTGTTCAGAGTTGCTGCTCACTGCTCACCAAATTTTAATACAGATCCAGCTCTTTCAATCTTTTATAGAAGGTCTTTCGGGATATGCCGAGCATCTTGGCAGCCTTGGATTTATTCCCACCACATTCTTTCAGGGCATTCCTGACTGCCTCTATCTCCATCTCACGGAGGGTCTTTAGTGCACCCTTTCTGATAGGCACCTTACCCCGCAGTTTTGATAGATCCTCTGGTAATTCATTAACGGTTATGGTCTTTTTCCTTGCCAGTACCACTGCCCTTTCTATAATATTTTTTAACTGTCTTATATTCCCGGGCCAGTGATAGTTTTCAAGTATCCCCATCACGGTTTCATTGAGTGTGAGATTCTTATTCTCCCTTTCACAGAACTCACGCAAAAATTCCGCTATTAACAGAGGGATATCCTCTTTTCTTTCCCTGAGAGGCGGCACCTTGATCTCAACCACATTTATCCGATAGTAAAGATCCTCCCTGAAGTTACCCTTCTTGATCTCTTCCAGAAGATTCCTGTTGGTGGAACAGACAAGCCTGAAATCAACCTTTATCTTTTTGTTACTGCCAAGAGGTTCTATCTCTCTTTCCTGCAATACCCTTAAAAGCTTTGCCTGAAGTGTTAGCTCAAGTTCTCCAATCTCGTCAAGGAAAAGGGTACCACCTGCAACCTCTTCAAACCTCCCCACTCTATCATTTACTGCCCCTGTAAAGGCACCTTTTTTGTATCCAAAAAGTTCAGATTCAAGGAGTTCTTTAGGGATTGCCGCACAATTCACAGCTATAAATGGTTTGTCTCTTCTTGAACTCTGAAAATGAAGTGCCTTTGCTATTAGCTCTTTACCAGTACCTGTTTCACCAGTGATAAGCACTGTGCTGGGAGAATCCTTTACAGTCTCTATGGTGTCAAAGATCCTCAGCATCTCGGGTGTTGTACCTACAATATTGTATCTATTGTCTCTTTCGATAATCTGCCGCCTCATTATCTCCAGCTTCTTCTTGAGCTTCCTCTGCTCTACTGCCCTTGCCAGGATACCTTTTAGCTGTGCATAATCAGGTGGCTTTATAAAGTAATAGTATGCTCCCATGTTCATTGCTGCTACAGCAGAATCTACCGTTCCATAGGCTGTTAAAAATATCACCGGAATATCCTTATAATTTTCAAGCACATATTCCAGGAACTGCATCCCATCCTTGCCAGGCATTCTGAGGTCTGTTATCACTGCATCAACATCATTGGTTGATAGATGGTTTATAGCACTGTCCACATCGTATGCCTCGAGCACAATATATCCATCCTGTAGAAGTATGGATGAAAGCACCTTTACTGCATTGGGTTCATCATCAACAATAAGAATCCTGGAGTCTGATTTGTCAATCATTTATGCTAACCCCTCCTGACCGGTAAAAACATATTCACCCTTGTGCCCTGCCCCTCTTTACTTCTAATCTCCATAAATCCACCATGACCGTCAATTATGTCCTTTGTTATTGTCAGCCCATAGCCTCTGCCTTTTGCCTTATCCTTGCACACCTGTCTTTTCATTATATTCTTTATTGTCTCTTTATTTATGCCTGGGCCTGTGTCAGATACAATTATACACACGTATTCTTTTCCTTTTCGCTTCTTTAAAAGTGTTTCAATACTCAACCTGCCTCCTTCTGGCATGGCATCAATAGCATTATTTATGATATTTAACAATGCCTGCTCTATTCTGAAAATATCCACCTCTATCTCAGGTATAATTCCATAACTGTATCTTGTATTTATATTTCTTGACAATGTTTGATATGAAGTAAAAAGCTCTATCTTCTTTAACAAACCATTTATGTCAGTCCTTCTTAATTCAAGCTCGTTGATGGAGGCACTTAAAAAACTGTTTATTCGTCTTTCTAATTTCTTAATCTCTTCCTCAATTATTTTTGCAAATTCCATGAGGGAGGTCTCTGTGGAGTATTTTTCTTTGATATAAACCACAGCTCCAGTAATGGCATTCAAAGAATTTCGCACACCATGAGAAAGGGTAGAGGCAAGTTTTCCTATGTTTATAAAATCCTTGGATGATTCAAGTTCTTTTTTAAATATACATGAATCTCTTGGAATCAAAGTGACTTTTACATTTCCATTGTTTAAAAGTGATATTTTAATGTCCGCTGACTCATTACAGCCAATACATCGGAACTTATATCCCTCTATTACTACAGATTTACGATTTTTTAGAACAGATTCTATAATGTCATTACCATCTTTATCACAAATCCTCGGCAGAACTTCATAATATTTTTTTCCTATAGCAGCTTTACGGGGAATATTAATCTGATGTGCAATTTTGTGCCCCCAGGAAACAATCTCGCATTCATTATTTACTTTAAAAGATACCCCTCCCATCATAATAACTCCTCATTGAAATTAATATATATTAT
>JALUSH010000207.1 GCA_027016675.1 Thermodesulfovibrio sp. | reverse complement strand
TCCCTGTCATCGCTCCATATGAACCACTTAATAGTCCAGGCGCTATTACTAACTTGTTCTCCCCTCCAAGTGGATGACAATCACCTGGTACCTCCCTGGATACTATCGCTGATGTCAGCCCTCGACCCCCAAGTCCTTCATACTCCCCAAGTGCCTCCTCCCTTACCTGAGGGCCTCCCTCAGCTCCCATGTCAATCCTTAAAATCTTCTCCATATTATCCTCCTTTTTGTTTTATTTTGGGGAAACAAACGTTCCCGAAATGATTTACTCATTTCTTAAATAAAGAACCCTTGGTCTTAATGAAATACTCCAGTCTTTGGGCTCATGGATTTCCTTGCAGAAGTCATCAAGCCTGTCTATAGCCTTTAACCGTTCATATATCTTTACCCAGGCACAAGGATGGCCTGAGTTCACTTCGCATTTTCCATCCGTCATTCCACCACAGGGTCCATTAAGGAGCCCTTTAGGGCAGGTGGTAACAGGACAGATACCACCGGTTTTATCAAGAATGCAATCTCCACAGAGGGAACACCTTTCATCGAACATCTGGAACCGGGTCATGTTACCGAGAAAGAGTGTGTCGTTTGCTGGATAAACAGCTTTATCCTGAAAGAGTTCAACAATAGCCTGAGTTCCCGCACCGCAGGACATAACAAGTATACAGTCAGACCTGTCAATCTCCTTTTTATAAGGCTTAAGTTCCTTTTTTGTACCAAGCACCTGACATCCCGTTCTGGCAACCATACTACCTGTTACATTCTTCCCTTCCTTTTTAAGGACAATACTAAGCTGTTCTATCTCCTTCTCACCGCCTGTACTACATAAAGATGCACATTCAGAACAACCAATTAGAAAAATATTTTTATATTCCTTTATGTTTGAAAGGACCGCTCGAAGCTCTCTTTTTTTAGATATTATCACCTTAACCTCCGTCAATAAAGAGATATTTAAAGCAATACTCTAATACTCATAACCGCAATCGCCCAAAGAATATCTGATGTATTAATATGGAATTCACAGGATGAGTCGAATAACAGATCAGCACGTGCTGGAAATTCATCATCCTCAAGCCACAGCAGTATTGAAACAGGAATTCTCGGAAGTGGAAAGAGTCTAATGGCAACATCTCCATACCCTATTAGCTCTGCCCCGTATTCCTTCCCTCTTCTTAAAAATGCCTCTTTGTCATTACCATACCTCTTTTCAATCTCATCAAGAGGAAGCCTGTATGTTCCACTAGAAAATCTCTGTCCACCCTTGATGTCATGTGGTCTAACAAGATTCTCAGTAAATGGAATATCCTTTGCGTTGATCAGATACCATAAAACCGAAAGTCTGAAGAGATGTCTCAGTTCGGAAAGAAAGATCTCACCCCTGGAGGAGTCGGTAGTTATATCCTTTTCTGAAAGAGAAACGGAAAATCCTATCCCAAAGGATGTTATCTGGTAAACTGTGGTGCCAGAATCATAAGAAATACCCGCTCTTTTACATACATCCTCTGGATCAAGAGTGCAGAGAATATCCCATGCCTTTTCTTCTCCAAGTTCGGTTTTAATCGGTACAATCATCGTCTGATAATCAAAAACCTATTCGATCAAAACTATTCCGTTCCACACGACCTCCTTGACAGCTGGCACCTCAAAAGGAATTCCTGCATTCTTGGCTATTAATGCCACATCCATCCCTACTGCCTCCATTGAAGGTCTTGCCATAAAAGGATGCCTGCATTTTTTGTTTGAAAAAGGCCCCACACAGTTTTTGCAGAGCTTGCACGGACCACCTATAAAACCTGTAACATACCCGAATCCCATCATCATGGCTTCCTCTTCAAGTTTGTTTACCAGCTTATGTACGGGCACTGATGATGCGTAGGCATCTGTCACCGAGTCATGTCCATGCTTCTGGACAGGCCCTTTCATGGAATGGACAGTCTGCACAAGGAGCGCGATTCTGTATTTCTTGACAATCTTTTCCATTCGTTCCACATCCGGAGCATAAAAACACATAAGATTATGAAAATAGTTTTCACATAGAGGAACCTGACATTTGAGTCTTATTCTGTCATCTATAACAATTTTGCTCGCTGGTAACAGGGCTGCTCTGTCTGCACCATGTTTTAATGCAAGCTCTTTTAATTTCTCATAGGCCTTCTTTCGTGCCATTTCTCCCTCCTTCTTTAGTGAAGTCTGTAATTCCTTGCCGTCTCTATGAAGGTTTTAACATTCTCAATTGGCACGGTATGGGGCAGATCACAGGCAGGCATAACCATGTAGCCTCCTCCCTCTGCCGCATCCTCTATACACTTAAGTACCGCCTTTCTTACCATCTCTTCATCACCATTCATTAATACATCAACGGGTGATACATTCCCTGCAAGAACACATTTCCCCTTAAAGATCTCTTTTGCATTCTTTAAGTCCACCATTGCGTCAAGACTTATAATGTCACAGCCTGAGGTACTGACAAGGTCAAGTCTATCCGTCATCTCTCCACACATATGTAAAAGGATCTTTACTCCTTTTGTCTTGAGTTGGGAAAAGAGTTCTTTTAGAGGGGGTAGCCCCAGTTCTTCAAAATGCTTTTTTGATATAAGACTGGCAGAACTAAGAGAATCAGCAATGGAAATAAACCTTATTGTACCATCATTTATTAGAGGCTCATAATGTCTCATGATCATCTTAACTGCGAATTCACACAAAGCCTTAACAAAGTCC
>JALUSH010000206.1 GCA_027016675.1 Thermodesulfovibrio sp. | reverse complement strand
AACACTATAGAGCGAAGATACATAAAGGCCTCATCAAGCTTATCATTTACAATTATGTAATCGTATTCCTTATAGGCCCTTATCTCATCTATTGCATTTTTAAGTCTCTTTTGTATAACCTCTTCTGTATCCGTCCTCCTGTTCCTCAATCTTTCTTTCAGCACATTCAGGGATGGTGGCAGGACGAATATAAAGGTGGCGTCTATGTTCTTCTGTCTTATCTGTGCTGCTCCCTGGACATCAATATCCAGGATTACATCAATATTGCTATCAATCTTCTCTAATATTCTTGCCCTGGAGGTTCCATAAAGGTTGCCATGCACCTCAGCCCACTCAATGAACTCATCATCTCTAACCATCTCTATGAATCTCTTTTTATCAATAAAAAAATAATCACGCCCATCTACCTCTCCCGGCCTTGGCTCTCTTGTAGTATATGATATGGAATGGACAATGTTAGGGGTTGTTTCGACCAGCCTTCTGCAAAGTGTGGTCTTGCCAGCGCCTGAGGGAGCCGAGACTATAAATATATTGCCTTTCATTCTGAAGGTTCTTCCTGTGCTCCTTCCTTGCCTATAAATCTCTGCGTTATTGTTTCAGGCTGTAGTGCTGAGAGTATTACATGGTCACTATCAGTTACAATGATCGACCTTGTTCTTCTTCCCTCGGTTGCATCTACAAGCTTGCCTCTTTTTTTTGCCTCATCACGAAGCCTTTTCATTGGAGCAGAGCCAGGAGTTACGATTGCAATAACCCTTGAAGAAGAAACCATATTACCAAAACCTATATTTACAAGTACAGGCGAAGTATCCTTTCTCATTTCACCTCCTGTGAAATCTACTGAATATTCTGAATCTGTTCCCTTACCTTCTCGATCTCTGTCTTTATCTTCACCACCCTGTCTGCCACCTCATAGTCCGCACATTTGGAACCAATGGTGTTTACCTCTCTCAAGAGTTCCTGTAATAAAAAGTCGATCCTTCTTCCTATTATACCACCTTTTGTGAGGATATTCTTCAACTGTTCAAGATGGCTTCTGAACCTTGTTATCTCCTCTCTTATATCGGCCTTTTCAGCAAGTATGGCAGCCTCCTGAATAATCCTTGTCTCATCAATCTCAGCATCTTCAAAAAGTGCTTTCAGTCTTTCCTTTAACTGGACATACTTGTCCTGAAGCAGGTTGTCTGATAAGGACTCCAGTTCGTCCAGATTGTTCTGGATACCATGAATGATCATTTCTATGTCCTTTATAAGATTCTCACCCTCCTGAATCCTCATCCTGCGAAGATTCTCTATCGCCCTTTCCATGGCAGTAAAGAGTTCATCCTCTTTTATATCAGGCTCCTGAAAGAATATGGTATCACGGAACCAGAAGAGATACTCAAGAGAGGTCTTTTCATGGAGTGATAGTTTCCTGTTTATATTGTCCAGTGAACTGAGGATATCCTCTGCAATCTTCTCGTTTATTATTATCTTTATCTCTGCCTTGTCTGTAAGGGTTATAGAGACGTCTATTCTTCCTCTCTGGAAATTTCTCTTCAACATATTACGGAATTCCATCTCAAAGGGCATAAGGAATCGGGGCATCTTGAAATGGATGTCCAGAAAACGATGGTTGATTGACCTCAACTCTACCTTAAAACCACCTTCTTCAGCCTCACCATAGCCTGTCATGCTCTGTATTTCCATACAACCTCCGAGTCAGTCTTTTCCACTCTTTCATCCTGAGGGTTAAAATCTTACTATCATTTTACATTATAAGGGTAGATTATACCAAAATCATAACAATAGAACAAAACATTCTCTCTGTAATGTTAAAATACTATTATATGGGAGTCTTAGAGGAGATAGTCAAAACAAAGAAAGAACGACTGAAAGACAAAAAGTCTTCCCTGTCTCTCAGGGAATTAAAGGCAAGATCCCTGGACATGCCTGCCACACTTGACTTCACAAAGGCTATAAAGAGAGACCCTTCAGAAGGGATCAAGTGGATAGGTGAACTAAAAAAGGCATCGCCATCCAAAGGGCTTATAAGAAATGATTTTGACCCCCTGAAGATTGCCAGAATCTATGAAGACACAGGAGCTGCTG
This sequence comes from Thermodesulfovibrio sp., assembly GCA_027016675.1. Classification (GTDB taxonomy): domain Bacteria; phylum Nitrospirota; class Thermodesulfovibrionia; order Thermodesulfovibrionales; family JdFR-85; genus JAADHP01. Next base: position 632 of record JALUSH010000206.1, on the reverse strand, counting down.
CCATTTCTGTGCTTACAGAAGAGGATTATTTCATGGGCAGTCTCTCCTGCCTGGAAATGCTGAAAGAAAAGGTGGGGCTACCCCTTCTCAGAAAGGACTTCCTCTTTGATGAATACCAGATGTATGAGTCAAGGGCATCAGGGGCAGATGCTGTGCTGCTTATTGATGCCATACTCAGCAGGAGCCAGGCAGAGGAACTCATAGGGCTTGCCACCGAACTGAATCTATCAGTGCTTTATGAAGTCCATCACTACAAGGAGCTTGAGCGGGCACTTGATATGGATGTATCCATTATAGGAATAAACAACAGGAACTTGAAAACCCTTGAGATTGATCTTAACATTACTAAGGAACTCCTGAGGGATATCCCTGAGGGAAAGATCGTGGTCAGCGAAAGCGGTATAAAAACCAAAGAGGATGTGAGGTTTATTGAATCCCTTCCAGTAGACGCGGTCCTCATAGGCACCGCATTAATGCAGGCTGCGGATATAGAAGGGAAGATTAAGGAGTTGCTTTCATAATCCAAAAGGTAGATTTTAATATAAACAATCTTTAACTTGACAGATTTTAGTCTTTAGGCCCGAAAGCGAGAAAGCACAAGCCGTGGCTTTTAAGGTATAAACCAGAAAGAC
>JALUSH010000205.1 GCA_027016675.1 Thermodesulfovibrio sp. | reverse complement strand
ACATTATAAAAATATAAAAATTAAGGTGCGTTAGATTATACCATAAAGGTATAGTTGAAAAAATACTGTTTTTTGTGCTTTAATATATTTGCCTTTAAGCTGACCCGGCGAGGTCAGGAAGGCAGGGAGGCTAAATCTGTGAACATATACAGTACAGTGCAAGACCTTTCTCCTTGGTGTGAGGGGAAAGGTTTTTTTGTACCATGAAAAAAGAAATACTGGACCAGCGAGACATAGACAGGGCATTATCCAGGATAGCCCATGAGATTGTAGAGAAAAACCGTGACCTTGCACAGTTATGCCTGATAGGTATACAGCGCGGGGGCGTGCATATAGCAAGGCGTCTTGCCAATAAGATTAAGGAATACGAGGGCTATGAACTTCCCTGTGGTAGTCTTGATATATCTCTATATAGGGATGATATTAACATCCGAAAGGAACAGCCTGTTGTGAGAAGGACAGAGATAGATTTTGATATAAATGACAAAACCGTAATCTTAGTAGACGATGTACTTTTTACAGGACGTTCCATAAGAGCTGCAATGGATGCACTTATGGATATGGGAAGACCGGCAAAGATCCAGCTTGCAGTGCTGATCGACCGTGGTCACAGAGAGTTACCAATAAGGCCAGATTTTGTGGGTAAGAATGTACCCACCTCCTTAAAGGAAACCATAGAGGTTCAATTAAGAGAGGAAGGGGCATCTGACAGGGTCATTATTATAACCAGGGACAATTAACTTATGGAGACAAGACATCTTCTTAGCATCAAGGACCTCTCAAAGGAGGATATAACCCTTATACTGGATACTGCCAATGGATTCAGAGACGTACTAAAAAGGGACATCAAGAAGGTTCCCACACTACGAGGAAAAACAGTCGTAAATCTATTTTATGAACCATCAACAAGAACAAGAACTTCCTTTGAGCTTGCTGCCAAAAGATTGAGCACTGACGTTATAAATTTTTCTGTTACAACCAGCTCTGTTGTAAAAGGCGAAAGCCTTATAGACACAGCAAAGACTATCCAGGCTCTGGGAGCTGACTTTGTGGTTGTCAGGCACTCATCATCTGGAGTCCCTCATCTTCTGTCAGAACAGATAGATGCCTCCATTATCAATGCTGGCGATGGCATAAACGAACATCCTACACAGGCCCTCCTTGATGCCTTTACCATCAGAGATAAAAAGGGACAGATTGAGGGTCTCAAGGTGGCAATAGTAGGCGATATACTTCACAGTCGTGTGGCAAAATCTAACATACCCTGTCTCAGGAAGCTGGGCGCAGAGGTAAGATTGATCGGCCCTCCCACACTTGTGCCTGAAGGGTTTGCCAAAGAGGGAATTCGGATCTACTATTCCATGGAAGAGGGTATCGTTGATGTAGATGTTGTTATGATGCTGAGGATTCAGCTCGAACGACAGGACAGGGGGTTCTTTCCAACCGTGGATGAGTACTTCAGGCTCTGGGGACTGACAGAGGAAAGACTCTCACTTGCAAAATCGGATGCCATTGTTATGCATCCAGGACCAATGAACCGTGGGGTTGAGATAGACTCCCTTGTGGCAGACTCTGAAAAGGCTGTAATCCTTGATCAGGTAACAAACGGTATTGCTGTGAGGATGGCAGTACTTTATCTGCTCGGAGGAAGGGGATGAAAGAGAGGACGCTGGATCTGATCATTAAAAATGGACATATAGTAGACCCTTCTCAGGGAATAGACAGTGTTGGTGACATTGTAGTTGAAAATGGGAAGATAAAGAAGATAATTATAAATACTCAATACTCAAAACCAAAAACCAAAAACTATAAAGTCATTGATGCAAAGGGTCTTTATATACTGCCAGGTCTTGTGGACATGCATGTGCACCTAAGAGAACCAGGATTTGAGTATAAAGAGACCATCAAAACAGGCACACTTGCAGCAATAAAGGGTGGATTTACCTCACTATGCTGCATGCCAAATACAAAGCCTGTAAATGATAATGAAACAGTTACAGAATTTATTCTCAGAAAGGCCTATGCTGAGGGTGCCTGCTATGTCTTTCCCATTGGCGCGATCACAAAAGAACAGAAGGGGGAGGAACTTGCAGAGATGGGAATGATGTACGAGGCAGGCTGTGTTGCCTTCTCTGATGATGGCAGACCTGTGATGAACAGCCTTTTGATGAGACGGGCACTTGAGTATTCAAAGAGATTTGCAGTGCCCCTTATAAGCCATGCAGAGGATATAAATCTTTCAGCAGGTGGTGTCATGAACGAAGGTATCGTATCACTCTCCCTTGGCCTGAGAGGCATTCCTGCCGAGGCAGAGGTGGTAATGATTAAGCGCGACATAGAGCTTGCACGGCTCACGGGTGGAAGGCTTCACATTGCCCATGTATCAACTGCCGAAGGTGTCAGGGCTGTGAGGATGGCCAAAAAAGAGGGCCTACCTGTTACCGCTGAAACCTGTCCCCATTATTTTACACTTACTGATGAAGCTGTCAGGGAGTACAGAACATCTGCAAAGGTGAATCCACCGCTCAGAACCATGCGAGACATTGAGGCTATCAAGGAGGGACTATCCGACGGAACAATTGACGTTATAGCCACTGATCATGCCCCTCATCACAGGGATGAAAAGCTCTGTGAGTTTGACAGGGCGGCATTCGGTATATCAGGGCTTGAGACAGCACTTTCACTTGGGCTTACGCTGGTAAGAGATGGTGTTTTAAGCCTCTCTGGTCTTGTGGAGAAGATGTCCTTAAATCCTGCAA
>JALUSH010000204.1 GCA_027016675.1 Thermodesulfovibrio sp. | reverse complement strand
GAATAGTTTTAGTGTTTTTTATCGGATACTACTGACATTTATTATATTTCTCTCTATTTTACTTTTTTATACAGATACCTCATTTGCAATTGATGCAAAAAGAGAGGTACTTCCCAATGGGCTAACTCTTCTTTATGCAGAAAGACACAACCTGCCCATTGTAGATGTCACATTGCTAATAAAGGCATCACCCCTTGATGAACCTCCGGAGAAGGCAGGGCTTGCAAACCTTGTAGCCTCGCTTCTTGATGAGGGTACAAAACACAGGACATCAGAACAGATTAGTGAAGAGATAGAATTTATCGGTGGTAGCCTTGGGGCCTCTACAGACAGGGACTACACCATGGTTAATCTTTCTGTCCTGAAAAAGGACATCCAGAAGGGATTTGAACTTTTCTCTGATATACTTCTCAATCCCACCTTTCCTGATGAGGAGATAAAGAGGATGAAGGAGCTTATTAAGGGTGCCCTTAAACAATCTGAGGATGATCCCTCTTTTGTTGCTGAGCGTGCATTCAGGAAGGCCCTTTACGGTACTGAGCATGCCTATGGCAGGGTGGTTGAGGGCAGTCTTGAGACCCTTGACAATATCAAAAAGAATGATATAGAGAGATTTTATAAATCCTATTACAGACCAAACAATGCCATACTGGTAATAGTTGGAGATATTGATTCTCAGGAAATAGAGGGCCTTATCAAAAGGTATCTATCCGGATGGCAGCCAGCACCGATTCCGCGAAAGAGCATACCTGAGGTAAGAAACCCTGAATCACCAAGGGTTCTCAAGATTGAAAAGAAAATCACACAGGCCAATATTATCATAGGCCATCTTGGCGTCAGCCGTTCAAACTCTGATTACTATGCCCTTTCAGTGATGAACTATATACTTGGCGGTGGTGGGTTTGCCTCAAGGCTGATGACAAAGATAAGAGATGAGATGGGGCTTGCCTATGATGTTTATAGCATCTTCAGTTCTGATCTTGAACCAGGTGTGTTTCAGGCAGCAGTGCAGACAAAGAATGAATCAGCCAAAAAGGTGATAGATGTAATACTTGATGAGATGAGACGCATCCAGTCAGAGCCTGTCTCAGAGGGAGAGCTTAAGGATGCTAAATCATATCTCACAGGTAGCTTCCCCAGGAGAATTGATACGCTGGGCAAAATTGCTGACTTCCTTGCACTCACAGAGTTCTACGGGCTTGGCATAGACTATGATAGGAAATATCCAGAATACATAAATTCTGTTACTAAGGATGATGTCCTGAGGGTTGCCAGGAAATACCTTCATCCTGAAAGGTATCTACTTGTGATAGTAGGTAATATTGAAAAGACACTACTGTCCGATAAACCTTCTAAATCTTTTTAGGATAGGGGGTATTAATTTTTCGTTTCAACTGTCACCCCATAAAATCTTTCGATTTTATAAAACAAGGCAGGGTGCCGAAGAAAAATAAGCACCACACCTTATTCACAGTTAGCAGTAAGCAGTGAGCAGCAAGAAAGGCCCTCCGAAAAATCGCAGATTTTTCGGAGTAGACAGAGGTGGTTCATCATGGCATTGATACACCCCCTCTAAACCTCCCCCTTGAAGGGGGAGGTTTAGAGGGGGTGGTCTTTTTAAGACTTAAGTGGATAGATAAGAATCTTGATGTAAGATACCTGAGGTATTGCTACATGGCCTATACAGAGGTCAGAGGTGGGATTACAAACTTTGGAGTTTCTGACTTCCGGTTTCCGACATCTGATTTCCGTATAGGTGCCCTGCCTTGACAGGGATTTCTTTTGGATAGATATGCCTATCCTTATAATATTGTTTCTCTATTTTTACCGGACACTATTGTTGAAAAGACAGGGCTTTAGGTAAAAAACTACCTCTGGAATCTCTTTTCCGTTACAATATTGAAGTCATTGATCCCTGCAAGCCTTATCTCGTCAATCACCTTCATAAGAAGAGAAACCTTCACATCCCTGTCTGCTCGTATCTCAACATTCTTTGTCTTGTCAAGAGATATCTGCTCTTTTAATAAGGTGTGAAGATCATCCACTTTTACCTTCTTTCTGTTGAGTATAACATCCCCCTTTTCATTTATAGATATCCTGATTCCAGCCCTTTCTGTGTATTCTGAGGTCCTGGACTCAGGCAGTCTTACCCTGATAGACTGTTCTTCAATAAAATGTGATGTGAGCATGAAGAACAACAATAGCAGAAATACCACATCCACAAGGGGTGCAATATTCAGATAGGAATGATTGTATCTTCTCCTTTTAAATTCCATTACTCCCCCTATGGCTTCTTGTTGACAGCAAATACGGTTACCTCTCTCATCAGAAAGGCTATCTCATCTGCGCGCTTCTCAAGGTAATGATGTCCCACATGGATGGGAATGGCCACGATCAGCCCTGCTGCAGTGGTTATGAGTGCCTCCCAGATACCACTAGCAAGCATTGCAGGATTAACTGTAGGGTTAACGGAGATGACCATGAATGCCTTTATCATGCCAAGCACAGTGCCTGTAAGCCCCATAAGGGGGGTTATCATGGCAATAAGACCAAGATAGCTCAGTCCCTTTTCAATCTCCCTTACCTGCTTTGTACCCACAATGGAGAGTTCCTGGTCATTACAGCCCTTCTCAATGCATTCAAGAAGGGACAAGAGTATTACAGGTCTGTCATTAAGCAGTTCCTCAGGTGGTCTCTGCAGAATGTTCAATGCCCTCCTGTACTGGATATATTTCTGTATCAGAAGGGCAAGCCCCAGAACAGAACAGACAAGTATGGGGTACATCATCACCCCACCCTTTAAGAATATCTCTACCATATCATCTCCTTGTATGGCTGGTATTTAACCCAAATCCAGTGATAAATCCATACCACTATTTTCAGCTATTCTTTGTTATTCTTATAGCTGAATTTGGGTTATATATAAATCCGGAACCTGGTTCAGGAATCTCAATAGTATTTTATAGATACAGCTAACTCATTGGCAAGTGTAAGGCAGGTGGGTATTGGTTTAGAGCGGCTTTCAGGCAATCTATAGCCTTCACCAGGAGGGTGAAGCGATTGCCTGCCTCGGAGGCAGGCAGGATGCCTGCTGAGAGTGTGTCGAAAAGCCAATACCCACCTGACATTATGAAACCTCCACCATACTATTTTAACCTGAATCTCACAGTAAGTATCGCCTCTGATGGCACAGGCCGACCATTCCTGTGAGCAGGGATAAAACTCGATTGCCTTACTGCCCTCAGGGCTGCATCAGTAAAACCAAAACCTGCTGGTTCTATAACCTCTACTCCTTTGAGCCTTCCCTTTTCATCTATTCTGAGCTTCAATACCACCTTACCCTCTATACCTCTCCGACGTGCAAACCCGGGATACTCAGGCATTACAGTTCTTGAAAATCGAGGCCCCTCTCCTACGCCAAAAGGGCCACGATAGGGTTCATTTTTTATTGTATCTTCAGCAGGTTTCTGGCTCGGTTTATCATCCCCCTTTGCAGGGTATTCAGTGCTGATCATTTGGAGATCCTCTCTGGTATGGTCCTGTTCGATATCAGTAGCATCAGATGGGGTATCCTCAGTCACCTGCTCTGATATGGATTGAGGCATCCTCTCCTCTCGTATATGGATAGTCTCTTCTTTTCTTTTTATAGTCTCAGGCACTGAAGGCTCAGGATGCTTTGTTTTTACTGTATTGTTTTCAACTTCAGGGGCTCTCTCTATTTTCTTTGATGGAGGTTTTACTGCTCTCTTATGAATCTTTCTCTCCTTTATTTCTTTCACTGATGGGAGGGAGGTATTCTTTTCCTGTACAGGCATGATACTGTAGAATTTTATCCGTACAGTGGATCTATCTCTTGCTGTAGTTGTAACCACAGAGACAGGGATAATGAATATCAACAGATGTACAATAATAGAAACTGTTATACCTGTAATGTTCGATGCCTTATAACTCATATCCTGAATAAGAATCCTCCATCTTTATCACGTATGACTCTTATACTCACTCCGTAGAGATCACTGAGGAGGCTGTCACAGATTATATCTTCAGGTGATCCCTCAGCAATTATATTACCCTCCTTGATGATATAGAGTCTGTCAAACTTCTCTATCTGTATGATGTCATGAAGTGCCATGAAAATGGATATCCCCTTATTGTCTCTGAGGTCTCTAAGTAAACCGAGCAGATCAACCTGATAACGGATATCAAGGTTTGCAAGGGGCTCATCAAGTAACAGCAACCCCGCACCCTGTAGAAGGGTCATGGCAAGATAGACCCTTCTCCTTTCACCTCCGCTTAGCTCTGTGATATAAGCATTCTTTTTTTCTGAAAGTCCCACCATTTGGAGTGCATCATCAGGTGTCTGTTCTGGTGGGATATCATAGGGATACAGTCCCATCCTGACAATCTCTGAGACCTTAAAGGGCACCTTCATGTTAAGCATCTGGGGAAGATAACTGATCAGCTTAGCCCTGTCCTTTCCACTGTAGGTGCTTATATCCTTACCCCAGAGAAGCACTCTACCAGAGTCAGGCCTTAAAAGACCTGCAGCCAGCTTCAGTACTGTTGACTTGCCAGAGCCATTGGGTCCAATTAGCCCTACAAACTCTCCTTCCCTGATATTTATTCTCAGGTTTTTTATGAAAATCTGATGATTATATGAAAAGCTTACATCCTCTGTAAGTATTATATCCACCTGTCAGCCTCCCAGTATCTCCCTTCGTCTTAAGAGTATAAGAAAATAGGGAGCACCAATAATGGCTGTAACAATCCCTGATGGCAATTCCATGGGTGCAAGAATGGTTCTGCCAATGGTATCAGCTACAGAGAGCATTGCTCCGCCAGCAAGTGCTGACATGGGTATCACCACTGATGCATCAGAGCCCACAAAGAACCGCACAATATGTGGTATCAGAAGCCCTATGAACCCCACTATTCCACCCAGTGATACAGAGGAGGCAGTCATCAGACAGACTGATATGAAGAGTACAAGCCTTTCCTTGAAAGGTGTAAAGCCAAGGCTGTAGGCAATCTCATCACCAAGCATAAGGGCATTAAGTGCCCTTGCCCTCCACATTGCAAGCCCAAAACCTGTCGACATAACCACCACAGCATAGGGTATCAAAGACCAGTCAGCCATAGAGAGGTCACCAAAGATCCACTGCATTGCCCTTCTGAGCCCCTCGTTGGAGGAAAGGCTCATCATCAGCATAAGCACGGCGCTGAAGAGAAAGCCAAGTCCCACACCTGCCAGCAGGAGTCTTTCCGGAAGCAGCCCTCCCTTTCTGTATGCAAGCATACCAACCACTGCACCTGTAAGTATTGCGCCTGTGAAGGCGAAAAGTGGGATAGTAAACAGACCAAGTGCTGTGCTGCCAAGAAGAATCCCGCCTGTGGCAAGAAGGGCAGCGCCACCAGAAAGCCCCAGTATGTAGGGGTCAGCAAGGGGATTCCTCAGAAACCCCTGAAGCACTGCGCCAGAGACTCCAAGGGATGCACCCATGAGGAAGGCAACCACTGCCCTGGGGAGTCTCAAGGAAAATAGAATCGTCCTGTCCACTGCAGACAGATGGAAGGGATTAACCCACTCAGGACCGGCAAACACAGAGATACAGGTGATAACCAGTGTGGATACTGTCAGGAAAATACCCTTTTTATTCATCAAGATACTCCTTCAGTTCTTTGATACCCTTTATTACCCCTGGGCCAAGCCTGTAGAGGGCATCGCTAACATAATATACCCTGCCCTCTTTAACTGCCTTTACATCCTTCAGTCTTTTCATTAATATCTCGGAGAACTCCTTTATATTCTTGCTTTCAGGATCCATCCCAACGCCAATGAATATAATATCAGGTGAGACCCTGATTATCTCCTCCACAGAGTATCTCGGATAACGTGAACCTGCCTTGCGGGCGATGTTCTCTACACCAAGGATCTCAAAGGCATCATCAATTGCTGTATCAGAACCTGCAACAATAAGGGGCTGGGGCCATATGATAAAAAGTGCCTTTATCTTCCTTCTCTTCTCTCTGCCAGTATCGAATTGACGTAATGAAGCTTCTATCCTTGCAGCAAGTGTCTCTGCTCCTGATTCCTCTCCGATTGCCCTGCCCAGTTCTCTGATACCCTTGGGAAGCTCTTTTATTCTTCTTGCCCTGAAGACAAACGTTTTTATTCCAAGTTTGTTCAATCTGATATTTACCTCTTCAGGGTTTCCATCTGTGGTAACAATAACGATGTCTGGCTTCAATCGCAGGATTGCCTCAACTGAGGGGTTTGACATGCCTCCAATCTTTGGCTTCTTCTTTGCCTCAGGGGGTCTGTCACAGAATGCAGTCACCCCCACCACCTTTTCACCAACACCCATGGCAAACAGTATCTCTGTGATACTTGGTGCCAGAGATACTATCCTCTGATAATTTGCTGCTTCAATATAGGAGGGTGAGAGAAGGGATAGAATTATTACAAGGACTACAGCCAGCATCGACTCTCACCCCTACTATCCATTATAGTTCCATTGTAAGGCCAACAAAGTAGTTTCGTTTTGGGGAGGGATAAACAGCCCTCAGGCCTGGATACTTTATGACACCATATTCTGAATACTCCTCATCAGTGATATTCTTGATGTCTCCATATATGGTGACATTCTTCCATTTATATCTGATCCTGAGATTGAATACTGTATAGTCTTCCTGATTACCATAGGAATTGTTGAAGTCGCTTATGAAGGGCCTTTCTCCCACATAGATGCCTTCGAGGGATAGTATAAGGTCCTGAACAGGCGTAATTATCATCTGAGCTGTGATCTTGCTTTCAGGCACATTGGGAATCCTTCTGCCATCAAAATCACCACCCTTTATCTTTGCCTTTGTAAAGGTATAGCTACCGCCAAAAGAAAGCCACTTTGTAAGGTTTCCATGGAACCGAAGTTCAAGGCCTTCTCTACGGGTCTTTCCATCAAGATTCTCGTTTGAGAAGGCAATGGAGTTGTAGAATATCTCATTCCTTGTATCAATCCTGAAGATGTTGGCATGTACATACATGGAGTTACTGAGATAGTATCGTATACCCATCTCGTAGTCATCAGACCGCTGGGGTTTTAGTGTTGTATCTATGGTATTTGCAAAGAAGCTGTACATCTCATCAAGCACAGGATATCTGAACCCCTTTGAGTAACTTGCATAGAGGTATGACATGCCCTGGAAGCGGTAGTTTATACCTGCAGTGTAGAGTTCTTCATCATGGGTTATCCTGTCAGGAGAGCTGGGGTCAAAGATAAACCTTGCCCTGTCAAACCTGTATCCTGCTGACAGGGTCAGGGTACTGAAAGGCCTGAAATCGTCATAGAGATAATAACCAAGGTTTCTCTTCTTAAGGGTATAATTGCCCTTTGAAGGAAAGCCAAAAAATATGGATTTGTTCTCGATGTCCTCTTCATTACTGTAGAAGTCAAGGCCAATATTTAACGTATTTTTCGTGTTACCGAAAGATTGATTAAGTACCACCTGTGGTGATATTCCTATGGTGTCAATCCTGGTATCACCAAGAAAGTTCCCACCCACAAAGGAGGCAAAGGAGAGCACAGATCGCCTCCTGAAGGACAGATCTGTCTTGAAGAAGCTCTCCTTCAAGAAGGTATACTCAGCATCCGCCTTCACGTAGTAGTCCTCAACACGTGAGAAATCTCGTGGGTATTTTGTATCTGTACGGTTTATACCCGAGCGCAACTGGGTCTCGGTGAGTGCACCAGGAAGCCCTGTATCATCCTTGTGATAGCCCGCACTTATACCTAATTTCAGTCTATCAGAAGGAAAATAATTCAGTTTAAATCCAAGATCCTTTGCATCTGTCTTACTGTTTTTCCGGTAACCATCTGAGGTAAGAAAACTGCCTGATAAGTAATAGGAGAACTTATCTGTTGAACCGCTCAAAAAGGCTGAACCTTTCTGGGTATCATAACTACCAGCACCAGCTGAAAAACCGTATCTTAAGGCTGTACCTTCCTTTGTAATTATATTAATGACACCACCAGTTGCATTGTCACCAAAGAGTATGGATGCCCTTGCACCCCTTATGATCTCGATCCTTTTTACACGGTCAAGGGGTATCTGTGTCCAGTCAGTTCCACTCAGGTCTGCCTCATTTACCCTTCTCCCATCAACAAGCACAAGGGTGTTCAGGGGACCTGTTTCACCAAATCCTCTCAGATCTACAGTGATGTTTCTCCTGTTACCTGTTATGTCATTTACAAAGATTCCAGCCTCTGCTTTAAGAAGTTCGGGTATATTCAGTGCTGTTGAATTCTTGATCTCTTCCTCTGTAATAACCGTTACATTTGTTGGGACATTGAGAAGGCTCTCTTCATACCTTGTGGCAGTTACTACAATATCCTCCATTTCATATGTTTCAACACCTGTCTTATCTTGAGAATAGACATCGGAAAAAGACAGCAGAGATATCATGACGATGCTCAGAACAAACGATATCAAGCCCTTCAGGAATTTAATTCTGATTCTTGCTACAGATAAGTCTTGAATGGATTTGATGGTTGTGAGAAAGGATGAGTCAATAAATTTCATGACTAACCTCCCGCGAGGTATTTCAGACGGATGGGTCTTCCGGCTCAGGGCAAACGGATGTCAGAAGTCTGATGTCAGAGGTCAGATTACCGACCTCCGAATTCTGATTTCCGATTTCCGACTTCCGTTTTCCTACTCACCCGCCTTCCCATCTGGCACTCAAGGCCTTGAGTGCCAGAC
>JALUSH010000203.1 GCA_027016675.1 Thermodesulfovibrio sp. | reverse complement strand
ATTATATCCAATCGCCGGACAATTATGCAAAAAAGCAGAACTATGCTCCGCCAGTAGTTTCAAAGAAGGTCATCGAGACTGAAAGGGCATTCTCAGATATTGTAAACTCTGTTTCACCTGCTGTGGTCAATATCTCGACAATAAAGACGTACAGTGATGGTGGTTTCCATTCCTTTAACAACGACTCATTGTTTGATTTCTTTAATCCCTTCAAAAGAGGTCCCAGGAAATACAGAGAACAGAGTCTTGGTTCAGGAGTAATAGTTTCAAGTAACGGGTATATAATTACAAATAACCATGTTATTGAGCAGGCAGATGAGATAAGAGTGATTCTGTATGATAAGAGAAGTTTTAAAGCCAGGGTTGTGGGAGTGGATTCCAAGACTGATCTTGCACTGATCAAGATAAAAGGCAAAAACCTGCCCACTATTCCCTGGGGTGATTCTGACAAGCTGAAGGTGGGTGAGTTTGTTCTTGCCATAGGTAATCCCTTTGGTCTCAGTCATACGGTTACAATGGGGATCATAAGTGCTGTGGGCAGAGCAAATGTAGGGGTTGCAGATTATGAGGACTTTATTCAGACTGATGCTGCGATAAATCCTGGAAACTCAGGAGGGCCTCTTGTAAACATAAAAGGTGAGTTGATTGGTATAAATACCGCGATTTTTTCCAGAAGCGGAGGTTATCAAGGGATTGGATTTGCTGTGCCCAGCAATATGGCAAAGACCATAATTGAACAGCTAAAAGACAAAGGAAGGGTTGTACGTGGCTGGCTTGGGGTAACTATACAGGATCTAACCCCTGAACTTGCGGACAGGTTTGGATTGGATAAAACCCTTGGTGCTCTTGTAAGTGATGTATTTAAAGGTAGTCCTGCACAAAAAAGTGGTATTAAAAGAGGAGATGTGATAATTGAATTTGATGGAAAAAAGGTCTCGAATGTATCTGTTTTACGAAACCTTGTTGCCCAGAGCAGGGTGGGTTCGAAGGTGAAGATCAAGGTTGTAAGAAAAGGGAAAAAACAGACACTCTGGGCAAAGATAATAGAAATTCCTGACGAGTTTTCAGAGGTTAAGGATATTACCCCAAAGGGAAGACCAGAGAGGGCAGAGATAGGCTTGACAGTTACAGAACTCACCCCCTCAATAGCCCGCCAGATAGGCCTCCCTCCTGATGAACGTGGGGTTGTTGTGCTTGATGTGCAGGATGGGAGTTCAGCTCAGGAGGCTGGTATTAAAAAGGGCGATGTGATCCAGGAGATTGACGACAGGGTGATTACTGGTTACGATGACTGGAAGACTTCCATGGGTTCTCTGAAGCCAGATCAGAATATAGTTATGTTTATTAACAGGAAGGGCAGGAAGTTTTACATTGTATTAAAACCTTAAATAGAATTAGTTTTATTGTTGAGTGACGTAGAGGATAATCAATCTTTTCAGACTATAAACGGCTGAAGTATTATTCATTAAAAAGATTCTTTCAGGAAAGGAGGTGATGAGGTATGATTAATTTTTTAAAAATACTGGTAATAGCCCTTTTTACTGTAGGGGGATATCAGTTAGGAGGAATCTATGGATATGCACCGATAGGAGCAGCAGCAGGTCTTTTTTTAGGTATAATAACCCTTCTTCTTAATACCTTTTTTGAACGAGTTAGCACCGGCAGATTTTTTGGTGCCTTCATAGGTCTCCTTCTTGGTATCCTCTTTGCAAAGTTTTTAATAATGCCATTTTCAAACCTTCTTACTGATGAGTTGGGATTCGTAAGTTATGCTATTACCGCCATTTTTGGATACGGAGGGATGGTTTTAGGGGCTGCAAGAGGGAAGAATCTCTCACTTACCACGCTAATGCGCGTTGTAAAGGGACAGTCTGTAGAGAGCAACCAGAAGATTCTTGATACGAGCGTTATAATAGACGGAAGGATTGCAGATGTTTGTGATACAGGTTTTATAGAGGGCACCCTCATTGTACCACAGTTTATTCTCCAGGAACTGCAGCATATCGCTGACTCAGCAGATAGCCTGAGAAGAGCCAGGGGGAGACGGGGTCTTGATATACTCCACAGGATCCAGAAGATGTCAGGAATAACAGTGAAGATAGTTGAGGATGATTTCCCCAAGATAAAAGAAGTGGATGCGAAGCTTGTGGCCCTTGCTAAGATGATGGATGCAAAGATACTGACAAACGATTTTAATCTTAACAAGGTTGCAGCCCTTCAGGGTGTACCTGTGCTGAATATCAATGAGCTTGCTAATGCACTAAAACCTGTGGTACTTCCAGGAGAGACGATGAAGGTCTTTGTGCTCAAAGAGGGTAAGGAGCAGAATCAGGGAGTTGCCTATCTTGATGATGGCACCATGGTTGTGGTGGAGAATGGAAGAAGATTTATAGGTAAAAACATTGACGTTTCTGTTACAAGTGTTCTCCAGACTACTGCGGGAAGGATGATATTTTCAAGACCAAAGAATGAGCACGACAGACATGAGATAAGGGGTTAAGATGCAGAACAGGGTTGTTGCAATAGTGCCTGCAGCTGGTGCTGGAAAACGATTTGGATGTAACAAGATATTTGCAACTTTGAAGGGTCTTCCAGTGCTTGCATGGGTACTGAAGACCCTTCAATCCACTGAAGGTATAACAGAGATAATCCCTGTACTTTCAGGCAAAGATATTGAAAAGGGCCTTAAGATTGTAGAGTCTTTTGGCATTGAGAAGGTCAAAAAGATCGTCCCGGGTGGCAAGGAAAGACAGGACTCGGTATTCAGGGGTATTTCAGCGGTAGATGAGGAAGACTGCCTTGTATTAATACATGATGGTGTGAGACCTCTGGTCAGGAAGGGCTTGATTAAGAGAGTGATAGCTGCTGTGGAGGGATATGATGGTGCTGTAGCTGCAGTTCCAGTGAAGGATACCATAAAATTAGTGGATAATAATCTTGTCATAAAAACCCCTAACAGAAATACCCTTATGAGTGTCCAGACACCACAGGTCTTTCCATACAAAATCATACTTGAAGGATACAACAGGGTGAAGATAGAGGGTGGGTTTTATACTGATGATGCATCCATTGTTGAGCACTATGGTGGAAAGGTCAGGGTTGTTGAGGGTGATTACAGAAATATAAAGATCACCACCCATGAAGACCTTTTGATAGCAGAGAGACTCCTGGAGGAAGAATAGAATGAGGATTGGTCTTGGTTATGACTCACACAGGCTTGTGGAGAATAGAAAACTCATAATCGGTGGTGTGGAGATTCCCTTCAGCAAGGGATTAAAGGGACATTCTGATGGAGACGTGCTGGTACATGCAATTGTTGATTCCATAATCGGTGCCCTTGGTGAGGGAGATATTGGAAGGCATTTCCCTGATAGTGACCCAGAATGGAAGGATGCCTCAAGCCTGAGGATGTTAAAGATTGTGCTGAATAAAGTACAGAAGAGGGGACTTATGATTTCCATGGTCGACTCAACGGTTATCACTGAAGAGCCAAGACTTGCCCCCTATATCCCCGAGATGATAAAGAAACTACAGAATTCCGGATTACCAGATGGAAGGGTGAATATCAAGGCAAAGACAAACGAATCAATGGGATTTGTTGGAAGGGGGGAGGGGATAGCTGCAATGGCTGTCTGCCTTTTAACCGAGATCTGATAAACCAGTAGTGTCCGGTAAAAAAAACACAGAAACAATACATCCACAGAGGACATAGAAAAGACAGGGTACACAGAGTGTGTAACCACCTCTGCCTCAGTTACCGACTTGTACTGCAGGTCATCAGATAAGGTTATGGCAACTTACCTTTTCTTTAATTCTTCTCAGTTCCTCCCTGTCATAATGGGCGCACAGAATAGAAAAGACAGTATTATTGGTTAACAGTGGGTCTATATCATTATGGATAATGCCTTTTTTAATCAACAATTCCCAATCCCTTGTACCTGGAATGGGTGAATACTCTGCAAGATGAATCCTTACATCCCTTGACATGAGATATTCAATACCCTGTATTACCTCTTTAAGGCCCTGGCCAGGTAGCCCGTACATGAGATACACACCGATCTGTTCCCTGGTAAAGCCTGCCTCTTTAAGGTTGTGGATAGCAAAATCCAGTTCCTTATTTTTTACTTTTCCTCCAGTAAGGGTTTGCCTCTCTGGATCTACTGTTTCAAGACTTAATCTTATAGTCTTAAAACCAGATCGATACATTAATTGGGCCACCTCTTGATCAAGGTATCTTGCATGAAGCCCGTTGGGGGTGTGGAACCGTATATCCATTCCCTCCTTTATAACTGAATAAAGAAGTGGTTTTATATGTTCGTCAGGTCTGTAAAGTAGGGCATCATCGTAAAAGGCAAAATCCCTTACTCCCAGTGAGTAAAGCTCCTTTATCTCTTTTAAAATACTTTCTATAGGTCTTCTTCTATAATGGGTGTAAAGAAGCCCTGATGCACAATAACTACACCTGTATGGGCATCCTTCAGATGTAAGAAGAGGGGCATATGGAGTGTTTTTGTAGAAATTCATTTTATAGTAAGGGGTTATAGGATTCTGTTTCTCAATTCTAATCCCCATTTGCTCAAGGATTTCAACAAAGTCATCTCCAATCCGTCCCTGATAAACATAATCTGCGCCAGACAAGGTTACAGCATGTTCTGTACATAATGTTGCATATATTCCACCCAGGATAACCGGTGTCTCAGGCAGGTATTTCTTACATAATCTGATCACCTCAAAAACACCAGGATACCAGTATGTCATCAGTGAGGTTACAAGAATCAAATCTACAGGTGATGATACCTTGAGTCTGTCAACAAATTCCTGCAGGCTTATACCATATCTGCCATAGTATCGTTTGATATTGAGTAGAGGCTCTGGGGTGGGTAAAATCAGTTTAGGGTACTTCCCCATGTTGTAACCCTTTAGCCTGAATCTATTTAGACAGTCAATGAACTGGAGTTCCACATCAAATTGGGATAAGAACTCTGCCACCTTCAGCAGGCCCAGGGGCCTTGCCCACATGTTTACAGCGGCAAAATCATATATCCAGGGGTTAATAAGGAGGATCCTCTTTCGTTCACGCATATATCATCTTACCTGCACAGGACCTTCAGCTCAGCCCTTACAGTGACAGTACGTTCACCCTTTGCAGGTGCAGGAGCCTCAATAGACTTTTCTTTAAGCATTGTACGATACATTGGATAAACAGGGGTGGGACGGGGCTGGAAGTTTATCTCATTTATAGTACATGCCATCTTGAGTTGTTCTCCAACCTTTCTGGCAAACTCTATAGAATTAGTTATTACCTCAAACTTGAGTGCTTCTTCAACCTTTTTGATAGTCTTCCCTGATACCTTCCATGTTGTGTTAGAAATACTGATATCAATTTCCCCCCGGGATTCCTTTTTATAGTTAGACAGGAGTTGAAGAACCTTATTTTGTTTTGATGGGTCTTTCATTTCAAACAAATAATATACATGGCCCTTGTAGCCATCGCATACCTGCCTGTTTTCACTCCACCAGCAGTTCTTATTAACAGAGTATCCGCCGCCTTTGTATCTAAGGCCGAGTTCACGTACCTTTTTATCCAGTTCTCCAAGGAGGTTGAGGGCCTTACCTTCACTGTCTGAGATGACGCTTACAGATACTGAAAAGACGTACATGTCAGGCATGATGCTCCTGCTTGCCTCTACGGGGCTGATTATCACAAGTTTATTTTCCCTCTTTGGAGTATCATCAGCGTATATAGTGGCAGTACCAGTAAAAAGGATGATTAACAGAGCGATAAACCATGGTTTGAATGATTTAATATTCATATTAAAGCCCCCCTTATTTTAGTCTTTGATACCCTGTGGCTTGTGCAGGGATTTTCGATCTTCCCTGGTATGAATAAACAGTGTATATCACATTGCATCAATGGATGATGAACCACCTCTACCCCTTGTTTCAGAAGAATTCCTGTTCTTTTTCAAAGGTGTGGGCATTATTTTTCTTCGGCACCCTGCCTTCATTTTTTTATTGAACAATTTGAAAATAACTGGTCGGGGCGACTGGATTTGAACCAGCGACCGCACGGTCCCGAACCGTGTGCGCTACCAGACTGCGCTACGCCCCGATAGGAAATACTAACTCAGATATGGAGGGGGAAGTCAAGAGTTATATAGCAGGAGTTCCCCCAATTTTAAAAACAGATAAAACTCTATAGACAAACTTACATAGCAGTGCCATGGTGGAGTCTTCACTCATTCTCGTCAGGCATCCTGCCTGCCTCCGAGGGAATTTTGCGATTTGCCATCCACGGCAAATCTAACACAAAATTCAAAACCATTCAACTCCACCACAGCACTGCTCTTACCACAGACCTTCACAGGCAGACAGAGGTGGTGAAGAAGACCATGTAGCAATACCACCTGTAACTTACACCAGGATTTCTCCCTATCACATGAAGGCTGAAAAACTGTGGTTTTTTGTAAAATAGATACCAACGCCTGTAAAGGCGTAGGTATCTATCAGGCAATGGCAGTAGTGTCCGGTAAAAAAAGATTTTTTAGTGCCATTGTGCACCAGGATAGGACCAGTCAAATCTGTCGCATGAACCAATCCTGTGTTTACGCATCTCCTCATAGGCAAGCCATTCCTCGTCATAACCAATACCTTTGAGCTCTCCCACTGCATAATATGTCTGGGTCTCCTGGGGGTTGAATCCAAGTCCAGGTTCTGCCCTGTCTGGTATCCCGTCGCCGTCCTGGTCTTCAGATGCAAGTTGGGTATTGCTCTTACCGCGTTTCCATGCATGATACATCTGCCAGTGTTTGAACTCATGGAGAACCACCACAGCAAAGGTATCTATATAATGTGTAACACGCCAGCCATCAAAGTCAGCGCCCGTACCATCCTTTTTATGTGAAATAAGGGGGAACCTGTCGGTCATCTTTGGGCCTGCCTTTGTGAGGTCACAGACATGGATGGTCTTATAGGCATAGCCTGGAGAGAATAAGGCAAGCACATTCCTTTTGTTGCAGTAGCTGTATTGATTGCCACCATATTCAATGATCGGGTTCTGGCCATTGGGGTTTGCGCATGGTGTCTGTTTCCAGTAGTAGAACCAGTTGGGATATTTGCCCTCGGGATTATTTTTTACATCACGGTGGTAAAAGATCTTGATCCTTGATGTATCCTCTGCATGACAGTTCTCTATATCAAGCACGGCCTTTATCTTTTTCAGTCCAAAGGCTGAATTACGTGATGGCAGGCCTGTATAGATGATTTTGATATTTTTGCCACGCCTGTTTGCAGGCTCCACTGTTATCTTTGAATCGCCCATGGAGGGCAGATGCCAGACAACTGCGTCAGCATAATCAGGTGGACTTACCTCTGCCCTGAATCTCAGCTCAAGTTTTCCCGGTCTCTCCGTGTTGAAAAGGTCCCTGCCTGTCTTGTTCCAGGGGATGACCTTGATGGAATAATTGATCTTCTTGCCTTTGCTGATTCTCCCTCTCAATTCAGATGATAGCTGATTGCTTGGATCAAACCTGAATACCATCATGTTACCTCTGATATGGCCTGTCCATCTTCCGCTTGCCCTGTTCCCCACCTTGTTGTTATATATATCAAGGTATGCATCTTTACCTGTACATACATTTGTCAGAATATTTGAACTTGCCCTGGCACGGCATTTAAATGTACCGAACCCTTTTATAGGCACAATCTTCTCTACAGGTGGAGGGAAACCTCTCAAAGGCCATGGATAGACAGATTTCTGTACGTACCTGATGATAACCCATCTCCCGTTGTAGCCTCTGCCATAGGTGACACGCTTAAGGGTAAGTTCTTCACTGTAGGTATAGCTCAGGTGTTGCATATTCATTGTTCTACTGCCCTTCAGTACGACAGTGCCTTCAGAACATCTGGACTGGCCAGCATAGAGATCGGTTCTTAATATGAGCACTGCTGAGATAAGCAGGAGGAATGATAAAAAAAAGAACCCTTTTAAGTGTATCTTGTGTATCAGGCTACATTCTCCACGGGTTCTTTAACACCCTTCAGTTCATCCATCAGTTCCTTTACAGTCATTATCCTGTCTACCCGGTATGCATTGGATCCGACAGTGTAAAGGGGTCTTTCCTTATCAGGATTGTAGCCTGCTGAACTGAGCAGACCGTTACATATGCAGAAGTGGCCTGCATTGCTTTCCTTGGCAAGACATCTGGTGAACCTTCCTTTATCATCCTTGAAGAGCACATATCCCTTATCACACCTTGGTTGACGACCTCTTTCAATGGCCTCAATATACATGGGGGAGTGCCTCAGTATACGGAAGGGGAGTCCACAGGGTGAGCCAGGTGTGCCTGCTATGATGATATCCTCCTTTTTGGCCTTTACGACTGCCTCCTTGTACGCCTGAGTGGCAGAGCTTTCCTCTGTTACAAGGAATCTTGTGCCCATCTGTACTGCATCTGCACCAAGAGAGAGAAAACGTTTTATATCCTCATGTGTATAGATTCCGCCTGCCACAATTACTGGAAAGTCTCCATACTTTTTTGCAACATCCTTTACAGGTGGAAGAAGGCGTTCTAATCTGTATTCATCACGTTCAATCTGATCCGGCTGAAAACCAAGATGTCCTCCAGCCAGTGGCCCCTCAAGAACAGCTGCATCAGGACGGTATCCCTGGCGTTGCCATTTCCGGCATATTATCTCAAGTGCCCTTGCAGATGACACTATCGGAATCAGGGCAGTGTCTTTTGGTTTTGCAATTGAAGGAAGCGAAAGGGGTAGACCAGCACCAGAGATGATCATATGTACCCCTGCATCAATGGCCCCTTTGACAGAGGCCTCGTAGTCTTTTACGCCTGCAACCATGATGTTTATGCCCACCACACCACCGCTTTCAAGGGCAAGGGATACCTCTGCATAGGCAGCCTCATAGGTATTGAATTTTTTATTGTATCTCTTGGAGAGGAGCCTGTCCAGCGCAGCACTTGAGATAACACCCACTCCACCCTCTGAAGCCACAGCACTGGCCAGTGGATGGAGGGACACACCTACACCCATACCACCCTGGATTATGGGGGTCTCAATCCTGATATCTTTAATTACAAGCGACGGCAGCAAATTACTCTTTCTGTTTATCTGATTCTTTGATAAACCCATTTGTTCAGCAATACCTGTTCTCTTATTGTAACAAAAATGATAGTGTAAAATGTCAAAAATGTTATATTCATTGTCATCTCATTACTATGGTAAATGGTGTCCAAAATAATTCACCCCAAATCCAGCGATAAGATTCATACCAGTGACATGGTAGAGTCTTCATCTCATTCTCGCATGCCCTCCATGGCATGCTCCGAGGGAATTTTGTGGTTCACCATCCAGGTGAACCTTTATACAAAATTCAAAACCGCTCAGACTCTACCATGTCACTGCTTCCAGCTATTTTTATTATTTTATAACTGGATTTGGTTTAACAATTGCAAACACGGCATGGTGCCAATAAGACAGTCAGGAGTTAACAGTAAGCAGTGAGCAGTTTGTGGGTGGGCCTATAGGGTTTGTTTCTTTACTTGATGTAGTGTATAACAATAAAAAGAGGTTACTTTATTGTTTAATCCAGTGATTGGCTATTTTTAACGGGAAAACCTGGCGGAGAGGGTGGGATTCGAACCCACGGTGGAGTTACCCCCACAGCGGTTTTCGAGACCGCCGCCTTCAACCACTCGGCCACCTCTCCATAGATGCTTGAATATCAATATAGTATAACGAAAACTTAATGTTATTTGTTAGCAAATAAAAGGTGTCTCTTCTGGAGTCTATTATACCATTTAGTTCATGTTTTCTGAGCACTGACGTTCAAAAGATTTCAAGTAAGTAAACAAGGCGGATAAGTCAACAGTGAGCAGTGATGGGTTAATGAGTAAAAATGAGTATATGAGTGGATGGGGGAATGGGCATGATATTAAGGGTTAAGGAGGGCAGAGAATCACAGTGTGACAGAAAGGGTATGCTGTGTAAGTTATCATAGGAATAGGATATAATTATCTGATGGAGATTGTTATAGTTGCATTCATTATGGATTTGCTAATTGGTGACCCTCGATGGTTTCCTCATCCTGTAAGGATGATCGGACAACTTATTTCATTCCTTGAGGGAATTATCAGAAGAAGGGTCAGTGGGAAAACAGGACAGATATGTGGTGGTGCAATCATCGTGGTACTAACCGTTACTATAGTTTATCTGTTGTCTTTTTTGTTTATGTATCTCCTGTCGCCCTTTAAAAGATATACTCTGGCAGGTAATGTGGATCTTTACGTGCTCCTTGCAGGAGTTGTGGGGTCCTTCAGTCTTGCTCTGAGGAGTCTAATCACAGAGGTTCATGATATTGTCAGGGAGCTTGAAGATGAGAATCTATACAGGGCCAGGAAGAAGCTTTCCTATATTGTGGGACGGGATACAAAGTATCTGAGCAGGGATGGCGTAATCAGGGCATTAATAGAGACAATCTCAGAGAATGCCTCTGATGGAGTTATTGCACCACTGTTTTATTTTGCCATTGGAGGGCTTCCCCTTGCATTTACATATAAGGCAATAAACACCCTTGATTCAATGCTTGGATACAAGAATGAAAGATACAGATACCTTGGGCTGGTGGCTGCAAAACTTGATGACATAGCAAACTACATCCCTGCAAGGATAACAGCACTGGTTTTATTGTGCTCTACAGTTGTATTAATGCCATTTTACAGGAGATTGGATTTTATAAGGGCATTGAGGGTTCTTCTGAGGGATGCAAAGAAGCATCCAAGTCCCAATGCAGGGTTACCTGAGGCTGCGGTGGCAGGTGCACTGGGAATCCTGCTTCTTGGGCCTGCCTTTTATGATGGTGTGCTTCACAACAAGCCCTTTATTGGTGAAGGTCATAGAGAACCAGAAATTAAGGATATCAATATCACAGCGTATATGGTATGTATTGCTGTATTTATAACCCTTACAGTTTTCTCGTTGTTACACAAAAGCCTGATATTTTTTTGAATCATACTCTACAGGAGAACCTTTTTCTGCAAAGACGGCAAGCTCATTGATTGTGTTTTTTTTCGTTTAATAATTTTGCCTCTTCCCAGAGATTATCCATCTCGGAAAGTGTAAGTTCTGAGATGTGTTTACCCTGTTTTCGTGCCTCTTCTTCTATAAATCTGAAGCGTTTTATAAATTTATCAGTGGTTCTTCTCAATGCATCCTCGGGATTGATGCCTGAAAACCTTGAGATATTTACCAGGCTGAACAGAAGATCCCCCATCTCTGATTCAATCTCATCCCTGTTTCCACTTTCAAGGGCTGCCTCAAATTCCCTGAGTTCCTCTTTGAGTTTTTCATAGACCTCTTCTCTCTTGTTCCAGTCAAAACCCACTCTGGAGGCCCTTTCTTGGACCCTGTGGGCCCTTAACAATGATGGAAGCGCAGCAGGGATTCCTTCCAGTACAGAATCCTTCAGTTTTCCCTCCCGTTTTTTGTGCTCTTCCCATCGCTGGATAACCTGGGAAGCGTCCTTGATCCTGTCATCTCCAAACACATGAGGATGGCGATTGAGCATCTTCTCTGTAATACTTTCCAGCACATCCCATACATCAAACTCGCCTCTTTCACGGGCTATCTGACAGTGAAAGATAATCTGGAACAGGAGGTCACCCAGTTCTTCCTTGATCTGATGAGGGTCGTTCTTTTCAATAGCCTCAAGGAGCTCGTAGGCCTCTTCAATTAGATAGGGCTTGAGTGTCTCTCTGGTCTGTTTCCTGTCCCATGGACAGCCCTCTTCTGAACGAAGCCTGGCCATTATATTCACAAGTCTTTCAAGTGCAGAGCCTCTGTTCATACACCTCTCCTGTTACCGAATATATACCTGTGTAGTTGCAGGTTCAATCTAACATTGAGTCTGTCCATTATAATCCATTCAGAAAGCTTTTGTGGTTCAATATACCCCATGGCAGGTGAAAAAAGGATGCGGTCTCCTATTAGCTTATACCTGTGAAGAATCTCCTTTGCCCATTCATAATCAGCCCTGTCTGTAATAACAAATTTTACCTCATCATGAGCCCTCAATCGTGTAAGATTCTCAAAGTCCATATAATCTGAAAACCCACTGCCAGGGGTCTTGATATCCAGTATTACCACTGCACGGGGATCTATGGGGTCAATGTTCATTGAGCCATTTGTTTCAACTAAAACAGTAAAGTCCCTATCACAGAGTTCCCTGATAAGGTTAAGGGAATTTTCCTGCAGAAGTGGTTCACCACCTGTAATCTCAACAAGTCTGAGATTGGTTTCAAGAGCCATCGAGACAAGTGAGCCTATGGTTTCACAAAAGCCTTCTTCCTCATAGGCATATCTTGTGTCACAGTATCGGCACCTGAGATTACAGTTGGAGAGCCTTATGAAAAAACAGGGTAGCCCTGAAAATGTAGACTCGCCCTGGATGCTGAGGAAGGTTTCACAGACCCTTAAAGTCTTTTCATACATCAGGATTTCTTTTGAAGACCTCCTTAAGCGCCTTTTCTACAGGTGGCGGGACAAGCCCTTCCACAGAACCACCATATGAGGCGATCTCTTTAACCATTGTGGACGAGAGGAAGGAGTATTCCTCCGAGGGCATCATGAATACAGTCTCTATCTGAGGAGAGAGCTTCCTGTTCAACAAGGCCATCTGCAATTCATATTCAAAATCAGATACAGCCCTTAACCCACGTACAATGGCAATCCCCTTTCGTGAGCTTACGTAATCAACCAGCAGTGAATCAAAGGGTTCAATGATGATATTGCCTGTTCCCTTAAGTGATTCCCTTATTAGTTCTATCCTTTTATCAAGGGGGAAGAGAGGTTTCTTTCTTGGGTTCTTGGCAACAGCCACTATTACCTTATCGAATATTCTCAGGCTTCTGAGCACTATATCAATATGCCCATTTGTAATAGGATCAAAGGTGCCAGGGCAGATTGCCAGTTTTTTCATCCTTGTACTCCTTCAGTAAATTTATAGGTGGTTAATGAGGTATCACCATATTTGTATGTCTTTCTTGTTTTAAGATTGCCGATCTCTTCTGGCAGGGCAATCTTAGAAAAATGCTCTACTATTATAATACCATCTCTTGAGAGTATTAAACCATCAGAAAGCAGAGGGAGTATCTTCATTATCTCTCCTGATTGATAGGGTGGATCAATAAAGATAAAATCAAATACCTCCTTCCGCTTTTTTGTCCTTAAGAGATAGTTAAATGCGTCTATTTTGTAGACCTTTATCCTGTTCTTGAATCCAAGATTCTGTGCAAGCCTTTTTATAACACGGCATCTGATGGGGTTTATCTCAACAAATACCACCTCTTCTGCACCTCTACTGAGTGCCTCAAAACCCACAGCACCTGTGCCTGCATAAAGGTCAAGGAATCGTGCCCCCACAATATCAGTGCCTATTATGTTGAACAGGGCCTCTCTCACCTTTGATGCGGTGGGGCGTAGTGATGAACTCTCAATAGCAGCCTTCACCTTGATTCTTCGGCCTCTGGCCCTTCCACCTGTTATTCTCATAACTACAGGATTGGAGGGTTTATAAGTATAGAGTCTGCTTTTTTCTGTCCAGATATTATCACCTTTCTTCCCTCAACACGAAGCCTGCCCTGGATGAACAGTTTTATTGCATAGGGGAAGATACGGTGTTCTTCCTTTAGTATCCGCTCAGCAAGGCTTTCTTCAGTATCATCATGATATGCAGGCACTGCTGCCTGTATTATTATTGGTCCTGTATCTACACCCTCATCAACAAAATGCACTGTACAGCCAGATATCTTTACGCCATAATCCACAGCCTGTTTCTGCCCGTGCAGACCTGGAAAGGAGGGTAGAAGGGCAGGGTGGATATTCATGATCCTCATAGGATAGGCATCGATGAGAGGCTTTTTTACAACCCTCATAAACCCAGCAAGGATGACAAGCTCCACGCCCCGTTCTTTTAATGCTCCTGCAATGGCACTGTAATAGACATCCTTATCAGGGTAATCCCCTGGTTTCATAATAAGAAAGGGTATGCCATTGTTTTTTGCCCTTTCAATTGCATAGGCATCAGGGTTATCAGTAATTAGTATCTCAACCCTGGCATCAAGATAACCTGATTTTATAGAATCTATTATGGATTGAAAGTTCGATCCCCTGCCTGATGCCAGTACACCCAGTTTTGTCATGCTCTCCCCCTTTCTATAAGTTTATTATATATAAATCCAACAAGGTAGCCACTTACAAGCCCATCAATAAGTCCATAGATAAGTCCCAGAAAACTGCCGAGGGGTGATATGCTGTAGCCTGGATATATGGAGTCTGCCATGGTTCTTAAAAAGAGTTCTCCATAACCTGTGAAATAACTCAGCCAAGTGGTTAAAAAAAGCGAGCCACCCCATACAATCCCGATGGCCAGACCAAGGTGCAATGGTTTAAGCTTCATCACTCACTCCTTTCAAGACTAAGGTCATAGAGTTGTTTCTGGCTGATACCGTATTGTCTGGCAATCTGTTTTACAGCCTCTTTTCTTCTCAGTCCCTGTTTCATAAGATTTAGTACCTCATCTACTGCCTCCTGGAGAGTGATTCCCTCGGCCTTATAACCCTCCACAACCACCACGTATTCGCCTGCAATGGTGGCTTCAGTGAGTCTCTCTATAACATCTGAGATGGTTCCCCTGTAAAACTCCTCGTTGAGTTTTGTTATTTCATGGCATACACAGCACTGTCTGTCGCCCAGGACATCCAGCATGTCCTGAAGGCTATCAAGTATTCTGTGGGGAGCCTCATAAAAGATGAGTGTCTCCCTGTAATGTTTCAAGGACTGCAGTATGCTTATCCGCTGGGACTTCTTCGGTTTTAAAAAACCGTAAAAAAGGAAATTTTTTGTGTCAAGTCCTGATACTGAAAGGGCGGCTGTAAAGGCAGAAGGCCCTGGTATGGGAATCACCTCAAAGCCTTCTTCTAATGCCCTCCTTATGACTACTGCACCAGGGTCTGAGATCCCTGGTGTACCTGCATCAGTTACAAGTGCTATATCCATGCCTTCCTTCAGTCTGTTTATTATCTCCTCGGACTTTACCTTCTCCTTTGCACCCCAGTAGCTGATCATGGGCCTTGAGATATTGTAATGTGTCAAGAGTTTACGGGTGTGCCTGGTGTCTTCTGCAGCAATCAGGTCAACCTCTTTTAGCACCCTCAAGGCCCGAAGGGTGATGTCTTCTAAGTTTCCTATAGGAGTGGATACGATATACAGGAGTCCTTTCATTTTTTGAGAAACCTTGATTTGAACCTGTTCAGCCACATAATATGGCTCTGCTCTTCATTTATGATCTCGTCCACAACATCCTTTTCTTTCACAGCCCTTCTAAGGCCAACAAAATAAAGCAGGGTCTCTTTTTCAAAGGACAGGGCATAGGCCACAGCATCCTCGATACTGGGATTTTCTTTCATCATGGTGAGTGCCTTGTCAGAGCCGAGGAAGAACTCTGACTCTACCATAGCCCTCATATATTCAGATACCTCATCCCAGCCCTCTAATTCTTCTTCTCCTACAATCTCCTTCAGTTCTTTAAAACGTTCCTCATGAACAAGCTCTTTCTTTGCAAGGGTTTCAAAGAGATCCTGCAGTTCTGCATGATCTTTGAACCGTTCAGCCATCTCAGAATAATACCTGTAGCCTAACTGCTCTGCTCTTATTGCCTGTTCAATAACCTCTGTGATTGAAAACATTTCCATAATTCCTCCTTATCTGTATATTTGAAATTGGGTATTAAGATAGATAAAAGTACCACATTTTTATCAGTGCAGGATTTGAGATAATCCTGCTGTATTACTATTTACTTTTTTCATTGCCCTGGGTATAGTTTCTCAATTTTTTGTCAATCCTTATTATCTCATCCAGATCCTCACCCCTTAGCTCCCATGAGTAGTTGCCTTTTGAGGTTTTCTTGAGTAATATCCTGGTTGGTTTCTTCGGGGTAAGTTGTATTATCTCAGGCCTTTCAGTCTTTTTAAAGACCTCCTTCTTGTTGTTTTCAGAACTGTTACAGGCTGTTGTAAGCAGTATGATAGGAATTAACAGTATGAGAATTATCCGGACCATTCAATAACTCCTGTATTTGTTTGTAATAGGGAATCTTCTGTCACGGCCAAAGGCACGCTCTGTGATCTTGATTCCAGGTGGTGCCTGTCTTCTCTTGTATTCGCTCTTATCGATCATATTAATGACCCTCTGTGTGCATTCAATTTCACATCCATGAGTGATAATCTCATCGAAACTCCTGTCCTCCTCAATATATGCCTTGAGAATCGGATCAAGCACCTCGTAAGGGGGCAGGGTGTCTGTGTCCTTCTGGTCGGGCTTCAGCTCTGCAGAAGGTTCCTTCCAGAGAACTCGCTCAGGGATCAGGAGTCTTCCCTCTTTGTTGTTTCTCCATTGAGCAAGTTTATAGACCATTGTCTTGGGCACATCCTTTATAATGGCAAAACCACCAGCCATATCTCCATACAGTGTTGCATAGCCAACACTCATCTCGGATTTATTGCCTGTCGTCAGGACAAGCCATCCGTATTTGTTGGATAGTGCCATGAGAAGGTTGCCCCTTATTCTTGCCTGTATGTTTTCTTCAGCCACATCTGGTGAAAGATCTTTGAATACTGGTTTAAGGGTCTTTAGATAGGATTCAAAGATATCATTAATGGGGATTTCAAATATCTCTATGTTGAGATTCTTTGCAAGCTCCAGGGCATCCTCATAGCTTTCCTTTGATGTGTATGCTGAAGGCATGAACATTCCCTTCACAGAATCACTTCCCAGTGCATCGGTGGCAATAGTGGCTACAAGGGATGAGTCAATACCACCACTGAGTCCGATAAGAACCTTTTTAAATCCATTCTTTCTTACGTAGTCTCTTGTGCCTGTAACAAGGGCTGTATAGATCTCCTCTAATTCATCAAGGTGATGACTAAGTGTATATTTAAAAGAAGGCTTGGATACCTTTCTGTGGTACTCAGAACTGATCTCTACAAACCTTATTGCCGACTCTTCAAGATACAGGGCCTCCCTGCGTCTTCTTGGATCATGCAGCCGGGTCATGAAGACAGCATCAAGGTTGAGATCAACTATTATCATGTCCTCCTCAAAGGCCCTGCCACGGGAAAGAAGGTCTCCCCTTTCATTGAACACAAGGCTCTGACCATCAAATACAAGTTCATCCTGACCACCTACAGTATTAAGATAGGCAACTATAACCGTACTATCTGATGCTCTTGTTGAGAGCATTCTCTCTCTGAAGAGGGGTTTGCCAATATGATAGGGTGATGCATTTATATTGATTAAGAATTCAGCTCCTGCAAGCGCCTGCACCCTGGATGGCCCATCAGGATACCATATATCTTCACATATATTGACCCCGAATACAATATCACCCAGTCTGTAAAGGCCTGGAATATCTCCTTCCTGGAAGTATCTCATCTCGTCAAAGACACCATAGTTGGGAAGAAATATCTTGTGATAGACATCCTTTACTTCCCCCTGATGTATTATGGCAGCAGCATTATAGATATCAGAGTCCTTATCAACAAATCCCACAATGGATACTATGTCATCCACATGTCTGGCAATACGTTTTAGTGCTTTAATATTGTCATTAATAAATTGTGGTTTCAGAAGCAGGTCTTCAGGTGGATATCCAGTAACAGCAAGTTCTGGAAAGGCAACTATGTCAGCCCCTTTATCCTGAGCCTCTTTTATATAACTAATGATCTTTCCAGTGTTGCCCTCAATGTCTCCCACGGTGGTGTTTATCTGGGCAAGGGCAATCCTGATGGATTTCATCAGTCACTCCTTACACGATTTATTACAAGTCAGTTTTAAAGATATGTGGATTTTATTATACCACAAATATCAACAGGTAAAAGAGTTTCTACATGAGAATTAGGGTTTAATACTCTTTAGGATAAACTGGTTTTCCCTTGAGCGCGACTCACCAATGGATGTAACCCTGATGGCTGCCCTATCATGCACAGGACATTTGTACTCACATATGCCACAGCCAATGCAGAGTCTGGGATCAAGACGGGGTCGTTTCAGTACCATCCTTTTCCCCTCCCTTGTGGTTACCTCTACATGTTCAAACCATATGGCCTTGGGAGAGGTAGGACATACCTCCTCACATACTATACACTGGATGTTCATGGCCCATGGCAGGCACCTTCCCCTGTCGAAAAAGGCAGTGCCTATCTTTATGGGCTTCTCATAGGGCCCTTTTCCAATCTTTTCCTCTACTGTAAGGGGTCTGATGGCACCTGTGGGACAAACATGACCACAGAGCACACAGTTGTACTCGCAGTAGCCAATTCTGTTTATCAGTATAGGACTCCAGAGCCCTTCAATGCCTGCTTCAAGAAGTGAGGGTTGTATAGCATTAGTAGGACATACCCTCATGCATTCGCCACATTTAATGCATCTTTTAAGAAAGTCTCTCTCCATGAGGGAGCCTGGAGGTCTTATTACCAGAGGCTCAGATGTGGTGGCAGCACTCACGGTGCTTCTCATTACAGGGTAAAGTACCACTGTGGCCAGCGCGGTCTCCACCAGACGGCGACGGTTAAGGTCAGGAGACATCTGTATGGAACTGTTCTGTCTTTTAAGACCATAATGTATGGCACCTTCAGGACAGTCATCAATACAATTCATGCAGAGATGACATTCAGAATAGACCATCTCACTATGGGGATTGCAACCACCATGGCAGTGTCTGAGACATTTCATACAGTCCGTGCATCTGTCCACATCACGCCATATCCTCAGTATAGAAAATCTTGAAAGAAGCCCAAGCATTGCACCAAGTGGACAGAGTAGCCTGCACCAGAGCCGTGTAATGAATCGATTCAGGAATATTATAACCAGAAAGATTATTCCAATAAGCACTCCACCGTGATATATGGTTGGCTTTGCATAGATAGTTCCTGTGAAAAGATGAACTGCTGGAAGCACTGTCATGGAAAGAGCTCTTGTAAAGAGAGACAGGGGGTCAAAGAGTCCTATCTGGAGTGTGCCTGCCAGGGCAAGAACAAGCAGTCCCACAAGGAGATAGTATTTAAGGACATAGATTCTCCTGTAGAGATTAATGTTGTGGTCATCAGCAGGTCTTCTTCTGTTAAAGATGTTGCTGATCCATTGATTCAGCACTCCGAATGGACATATCCATGAGCAGAAAAACCTGCCGAGAAAGAGGGTAAGTATAATGATGACAAGACTCAGGGCAAGCCCCCTGTAGAGTGTCCAGCTGGTAAGCAGGGTGCCCAGTCCAATAAGGGGGTCTATCTTCAGGAAGAGATTGACCTCATAGCCCTTGAGATATCTGAAGTCAGTAGCAAGAATCAGGAGTATGAAAAGTACAAAGAAAGAAATACCATATAACTGTCTTATGGATTTCAAACTGAGAAGTTTATGAAATCTGAATCTCTTCATAATGAAGGCTCCTCCAGTTCCTGATTCCAAGTCCCCTTTTTTCACCAATCTCCAGAAAGGGTACAGCCTCCACCCTTATATCAAGGAATCTCAGTGCATAAGAATCAAGGGCCACCTCATCAGTGCCTGTTATTATTGTGTTCTCCACTGACACATCTGAGAGACTGCCTCCTGTAGGGCCATTGTGTCTTAAAACCCTGATAGCATCAACAATGGTAAGGGTTGGTCTAATTGCCTGTGCAAGGTCTGCAATGGATATGTGAATGTTCTGATGGAGACGGTTTCTTTTGCCACCAAGTACACCATACCAGTTCTTCATTGCTATTGTGCAGCCACTCAGGGAATGCTGTTTGACAATGGGCATATTGATCACTCTGTCCACCTGGTGATAGAACTTACTTACAGGCCATACCTTTAAGACCTCACCCTTCAGGTCTGTTAAAACAAAGTCTGACTTTCTTGAGACCTTTACTTTGCCTCCAGCACGCTCTGTTTCAGGCCCGATCTGTGTTCGTTCAAAGCATCTGTAAGGGTCATTGATGGTTGCATCCGTTACCCATACCTCGGCTGCACCTGCATCAAGGCAGAGCCTTACCATTGCTGAAACAAGATAGGGGTTTGTTGTTGCTGCAAGCTCTGGTTGACGATCCCATCCAGCATTTGGTTTTATCAGGACCCGTTCACCTTTCTTTACAAACCTGTCTATTCCACCAAGCCGTTCCAGGGCTGCCTGTAGCATTTTGTAAGGCTCCCTGCCATGAACTATAACCATCTGCGGATAGGCACCGGATATTCCCTCTCTGTAGTTTCCGAAGGTATATATCTGTTCTTTCTTCTTTCGTACAGGTTCATTACTGTAAAATAGATAACCTCCCACTGCCACAGATGCTGCTACAGTGGCAGTCTTTAATAGGTTTGTAAGTAGTTCCCTTCTTGTAAAGGTTCCTCCAGTTTTATTGTATTTTGAAGACATCAGAGGACTTCTCCCTGTAGAGGCATTTTATTGAGAATTTCCTTTATTTCGTCAATGGATACACTGCCAGAAAACCCTATCAGGCTCCTGGGAGCAGGAAAAAGATACCATCTTCCTTCATAAGGGTCATCTATTGTGTATATCTTATTCCCATCAATGCTGTTCAGTGTAAAGGGAATGTCATTTTCTTTGAAATAAATTATAAGCTTTTTCATGGTGTCTTTTATTTTTTTCCTGTCAGCCCTTTTTAGAAAAAGGGTTAATTCCCTCTTATCTATAGAATATTTTCTTGCCACAATTTCATTCAGATAGGGGATGCCCATGAAAGCCTCTCTGTGGTATTCTGTTCTGATGATTGTACCTATTGCCGGTAACTCTTTCAGGATATCAAGGGAACTGTCGATTACTCTGATACGACCTGACAGTGCCAGGGCTATCTTCTTAAGTGCAGGTGCACCTTTCAGTTTACGCATTTTTATATAGTAGGGGCCTTTTACAAAGGAAACTCCCTCCGGGGTTACATAACCTGACACTCCTATGCTCACTGGTACTGCATTTGGTGAGACTTCATCCACAAGTACACCCAATGCCTCCAATCCTCTGTTCATTCTGTATGCCTCTATTATGAACTGTCTGGTATTATTCTTATCCGTGTATTCCCTTATGATAAGCCCTCTAAATCCAGCACTTATGAAATATTCTGCATGGCCATTGATGTATTCATAGAGATTCTCTTTTCTGTAGATTCGTACACTGCCCCTGGTATAGAAGTCTTTTATGCTATCAGGCAGGAGTGCCTTTAATTCAGCCTCGAGGGAGGCGGGTGAGAATCTGATGAGTTGAGGTTCATAGTGCTGACCTTCAAGATAAAGGGCTATAAGAATAGCTGGCAGGAGCAGAACTAAAAGTATTCTCCACCACATATCAGACAGTTAGGGTAAGCATTTGGTGAGCAGAGAGGAGCATTTCTCGGATATTCAGACCATAGGGACAGTTTTCTTCACAGACAGCCTCTCTGCAGTCCTTGCAGGAAATGCCCTTCCTGCCTGTCTGTGTGTATGCAACAATGGCCTCTTTTTCCATTCCATAGTCTTCAAAATACATCCTGTACCTCAGGGTTGTGGCAATGGGCATGTTCTCAGGACAGGCTGTTTCACACTGATTACAACCTGTTCTGCAGTACTGTGATGAATATAATGAGGCATATCTTTTTAATACCCTTGCATCCCGAGATGTAAATCTTTGTCCTGATGCCTGCAGGTAGAGATTCAGATCATTCACTGAACGCATGGTGATTACAAGACCGCTTACCTCTTTATGTTTCAGCACCCATTTAAGGGCTGCTACAGGAAAGGGTACCTCATCAGATTTTATCTCCATATCCTTGGCACCTGCCAGTGTCTTCATGGCAATAACCCCAATGCCTCTTCTGTAGGCATCCTTTATTACCTCAGGCAGTCGGGGAAACTTCATAAAGTTGAAGGCTGTCATTATAATATCAAAATAGCCTGACTTCACAGCCTCGATCAGGAGGTCTTCCATATTATGGGGTCCATGGGATGAGACAGCAAGGAATCTAATTTTTCCCTCTTTTTTAAGGGTTTCTACTGCTGAGAGCATCTCACTGTTTAGTAGCCTGTCAAGTTCTTCCCTTTTGCTCTTGCTGGTCTCGCCTATGGCATGGACAAAACAGATGTCAATATAATCTGTACCAAGTCTCTTCAGGCTTGCTTCCACCATTCTTATGTAGTCTCTTTTTGTACTGCCAAGGAGGAGATGTTTGGGATAGCCACC
>JALUSH010000202.1 GCA_027016675.1 Thermodesulfovibrio sp. | reverse complement strand
TAAAGAGACTGGTTGAGGCATACAAAAATAAAGGAGTAAAGGAACTGGTCTGCTCCTGCCCTTGCTGTGTAAATATGATGGCAAAGGACTGGCCATATTACTATGGTGATGAGTTGCCTTTCAGGATTACCCATATAACCCAGTATGTGGTAAGGGCAATAAGAACTAAAAGACTGAAGATAAAGACCTATTTGAGAGAAAGGCTGATATATCACGACCCCTGCTACCTGAGTCGTGGTGTTGGTGTTATAAGGGAGCCAAGAGAGGTGTTGAGAGCAATCCCTGGTGTGGAACTCATCGAATTCGATAGATGGGGAAGGCTTTCCCGTTGTTGTGGTGCTGGTGGTGCGGCAAGGAAGGTCTTTCATGAAAATGCCATTGCAATTGCACGACTCAGTATTGACGAGGCATGGCAGAAGGGTGCAGACCGCCTTGTACTCAGTTGTCCTGCCTGTTATGAAAAGGTCAATGAGGCGATGAAAGACTATCCGAAAAAGGTAAGGATTGTGGATATCATGGAGTTGCTTTCGGAGGTGGTTATCTAATCTTATGACATGGGAGGCAATATGGCACATTTCAGGATAAAATGCAGAAAGTGTGGTACTGTATTAGAGGATACATACTGTGCCTTTTGTGAGCACTGTAAGGATGCTCTTCTTATAACCGAATATACTGACAGGGAATTCAGGGTTCATGAAGATAAAGAGGGCATCTGGAGATTTAACTGGATTCCTGTCCATAACCCTGATTTTCCCCAACCAGGCCCCCTTGTTTATAAATCAGGGGAACTGGCATCATATCTTGGAATGAAAAATCTTTATATCGCCTTTAATGGCTACTGGCCTGAGAAGGGAGCCGATGTAAAGACCTGTACATTCAAGGAGTATGAGGCAGCAGTTGTTATGCAGAATGCACGAGAGAACGGTGTTGCAGGTCTGGTGGTGGCATCAGCAGGTAACACTGCAAGGGCATTTGCCCATCTCTCCACGGTTTCGGACTTCCCATCAATTATCGTTGTTCCAAGGATGTGTCTTCTTGAGATGTGGTATCTTGTGGAATCAGTAAAGGTACCCACTGTTGCTATTGAGGATGGTGACTATTCTGATGCCATAGATGTGGCAAGAAGGATATCAACCACAATGGGAATGCCCTTTGAAGGTGGTGTGAAAAACATCGCAAAACGTGATGGTCTTGGCATTGTACTGCTGGAGGCAGTTAATACTATAGGTAGGCTTCCAGAACACTACTTCCAGGCTGTTGGCAGTGGTACTGGTGCTGTCGGTGTCTGGGAGATGGCAGAGCGGCTTATCAAAGATGGCAGGTTTGGTAGTAAACCACCAAGGCTTCACCTTTCCCAGAACCTCCCTTTTGCACCCATGGTAAAGGCCTGGCAGAGAGGCAGCAAGGAACTCTTTCAGGATGACCTTGACCCTGCACTGATAAACGAAATAACCACAAGGGTGCTTTCCAACCGATATCCTGCCTATACAGTTGGAGGAGGTGTTTATGATGCCTTGAAGGCAACCAACGGCGTGATGTATGGTATAAGTAATGCAGAGGTCTATATGGCAATGAAGATATTTGAAACAACAGAGGGAATTGATATTGTACCAGCCTCAGGTGTAGCAGTTGCCTCGCTTTTCAAGGCACTTAAAGAGAATGAGGTAAAGCCTGATGAGACGGTTCTGCTGAACATTACAGGTGGTGGTGAAAGAAGGGTGGAGGCTGAGATTGGTACTTTTATAGCAGAGCCTATTTTTGTTTCCAAGAAAGTTAAAGAAAAAGAGATAGAGGAGTTGTTGTGCAATCACCTGAAGATAGATTCATAAGTATTCTGAGAAAAGAAGGGGTTGATTTCATCCTTGCTCTGCCCTGCGATAGAGTGAAAGGGCTGCTTGAGAGGCTTTCATCAAAGGGCTTTTATATTCCACTCACAAGAGAGGAAGAAGGAGTGGGAATCTCGGCAGGAGCATCACTTGCAGGCAGAAGACCTGCCATGATCATCCAGTCCTCTGGCCTCGGAAATATGGTTAATGCCCTGCTTTCATTAACCATGTTTTATAATTTCCCCCTGGCCATATTTATCAGTCACAGGGGTATTTACAGAGAACCCATTGAGGCTCAAAAACCAATGGGAAAGGCCCTTAAAGGGTTATTGAAGGCTGCAGGGGTGGGATACACCTTGATAGATAAAAAGAATGATCTCTACAAGATAGAAAGGGCTCTCAAGAGGGTTTACAAAGAGAGTAGGGTGCATGCCTTTTTGTTAAGTCCTGCTGTATGGAAGGGCTGTTCTAGCATACCTGAATCAGAAAGGAAAAGGATCTTTACACCACAGAGGTTGAGTTATAAACAGAAGAAGATAAAGGCATTATTTACAAGATACCAGGTTCTTGAGATCCTCAAGGATTATCTAAAAGGCCATGTAGTAGTTTCAAATCTTGGCATACCATCAAAGGAACTCTATCATATACTGCACCAGCCCACGAATTTCTACATGCTTGGTAGCATGGGGATGGCAACCCCTATTGGTCTTGGTATATCACTGAACACAGAAAAAAAGGTCTATGTAATTGATGGAGATGGCAGCCTTCTTATGAACCCTGGTGCACTTGCTACTGTAGCACTCTTTAACCCATCAAACCTGACTATACTTGCCATAGATAATGCTGCCTATGGTTCCACTGGTAATCAGTCCACTCATACAGCAGTATCAACTGATCTGTCCCTTGTTGCAAGGGGCTTTGGCATTAGAAATATATATACAGTAGGCAGTAAAAGGGATATACTGAGAGCTATGGAGAACGAGCAAAGGGGAACAAAATTTATCCATATAATCGCAAAACCAGGCAATGCTACTGTTCCCAACATCCCCCTTACAGCAAATCAGATAAAAGATGCCTTTACAGAGGCAGTCAAGACGTAATAGGGACAGGAGTCCCCCCAATTTTTTTAAAAAATAGATAAAACTCTGTAGACATAACATACATAGCAGTGCCATGGTGGAGTCTTCACTCATTCTCAGCGGACATCCATGTCCGCTTCCGAGGGAATTTTGCGATTTGCCCTCCACGGCAAATCTAACACAAAATTCAAAACCCTTCAGACTCCACCACAGCACTGCTTTGCCACAGTCCTTTATAGGCAGAGAGAGGTGTGAAGAAGACCATGTAGCAATACCGACAGTGATACACACCAGCAACCTTATCTATCACTTGAAAACTGAAAAGGCTGTATCTTTATAATTTAAATCCTATTGCATTAATGGACTGCTGAACCACCTCTCTCTGCCCGGAAAAATCTGCGATTTTTCCGGGACCCCTCTTCAGTGGAAACATCATCTGAACCTGCTCTGTCTTTCAATACAGGTTCTGGTAGAGACTAATCCTGTGGATTGCTATATTTTTACGAGACATCTCATCGTGTAAGTATTTTTTACAGGTTCGGAATAGCTATTATTCTGTTGAGGCACGGGCAAGGGTGATAACATAGACCTGATTGACGCCTTCTTTTTTGAGTATCCTTGCACATTCATTCACCGTGGCACCTGTGGTTACCACATCGTCTACAAGCACCACCCTTTGAGGAATCTTTTTGTATTTTGAGTTGACTTTAAAGGAACCTTTCTGATTCTTGAGCCTTTCTTCTCTTGTAAGGAGGCTTTGAGGAGGGGTATCCCTGGTTTTTAGGAGTAAATCATCAAGTAGTGGTACTGTTAATCTTTTTGAGACAGAGCTTGCTAATAAGTAACTCTGATTAAACCCCCTCTGGACAAGCCTTTTTTTGCTCAGTGGCACGGGTATGACAGCCTCGACTGAAGGGATTTCAAGGTTTGATAACAAGTGGCCAAGCTCTCTTGCAAGGCTTCTTCTGCCGTGAAATTTCATATAGTGGATAGCCTCTTTCAGAGGGTCTTCATAGTCCCCAAAAACAATCATTCTGTCATAATATGGTGGCCTGTGTATACAGGATAGACAGAGGGTTTCATAGGAGGTGTCTATTGGTAATCCACAGCAATAACACCGTCTTTTGTTCTGGTGCAGTTCAATTCTCTCCCAGCAGTTTCTGCATAATGGTGAAGTTTTGATATTATCTGGGGTCTTGTTGCAAATAGGACAGCTTTCAGGAAGTATCAGGTTAAGTAGGTTCCACACTTTCCACATTTGAGTTTTTTTGATAAAAGAGAGACGAGAACCTTGTTTTTTACTGAGCAGGCAGGGCACCTTATTGTTGTAAATTCATTTACAGATGCAGCAGTTTTATCAGTTCTCATGTTTTCTTCCTGATCCTTTCTGGTTCTTTCATGCTGTTTAGTGGTGTTTGATTTATCAGAAAGTCTATCATTGTATTCCAGGAGTTCCTGTCTGAGGAAGTTTTCAAAAGCAGGATCTGTTTCTAAAATCTCTACCCCCATTCCATTTTTTATAAAGGTGTGGATTGTCTTTACCGTTCTTCTGACGATACC
The DNA here is from genome assembly GCA_027016675.1 of Thermodesulfovibrio sp. GTDB lineage: Bacteria > Nitrospirota > Thermodesulfovibrionia > Thermodesulfovibrionales > JdFR-85 > JAADHP01. Next base: position 4,316 of record JALUSH010000202.1, on the reverse strand, counting down.
CTTCAGGGTTGAAACAGAGCCGTCTGGGAGAATAAGTTTTATGGTGATCTTTGTTCCTGGTACAAATCCATGTTGAGTTCTTATGAAAAGGCCCCTTTCTGAGATATTTGAGGATATGCCTTTAAAAGACATGCCAGCGGCTGAAAATTCGACTTCAAGTCTCTTTGTATATCGCTTATATCTTCGTTTGGACATTATGAAAAGTGATTTCTACGGATGATTATCTGCTCCCTCTTCTGTCCTGTTGAGATTATATCAACACTCACGCCAAGGCTTTCTTCTATCAGTCGAATATACTGCTGTGCCTTTGGTGGCAGTTTTGAGAAGTCCCTGATTCCAGAGGTTGATTCCTTCCAGCCCTCATATTCTTTGTAGATAGGTGTACACCTCTCAAGGATGGATAATTCCTTCGGGAATTCATCATATACCTTACCGTTGTATTCATAACCAAAACAGACCTTTATCTTGTCAAGCCCATCAAGAATATCAAGTTTTGTAATTATAAGTCCTGTAAAACCATTGATCCTTACAGAGTGCTTCAATGCTACCATATCAAGCCATCCACATCTCCTTGGCCTCCCTGTGGTGGCTCCGTATTCACCTCCACGTTTTCTGATCTCTTCGCCAAGGGCATCGCGTATCTCTGTTGGAAAAGGTCCTCCACCAACTCTTGTTGTATATGCCTTTACAACGCCAAGTATGGTATCAATCTTTAGGGGAGAAACACCAATGCCTGTACAAACCCCTCCTGCAGAGGCTGAAGAAGAGGTAACATAGGGATAGGTACCATGATCAATGTCAAGAAGTGTTCCCTGTGCACCTTCAAAAAGTACATTCTTTCCTTCATCGAGGTACCTGTTGATAAGTATATCTGTATCATCAATAAAATTGTAGAGTAGCTCGGCGTATTCCATATATTTATTGTAAATTTCATCTACAGTAAAGGTCTCTTCGTGGTATAGATTGGCGAGAAGAAAATTTATATCCTTGAGATTTGCCTCTATCTTTTCCCTGAATATCTCGGGATAGAGAAGATCAACAACCCTGATTCCTGTTCTTGCCATCTTGTCCACATATGCAGGCCCAATGCCTCTGCCTGTGGTTCCAATCTTTTTGTTACCTTTACTTTTCTCCTTTTCCCTTTCAATAGCCATATGATAGGGCATTATGAGATGGGCATTTTTACTAATACGAAGATTGTGATTTAATTCTATCCCTTTTTCTTTAAGTTCATCCATCTCTGACAGTAGTGCAGCAGGGTCAATAACCACTCCATTGCCAATGATACATATCTTATTTCCATGCAGGATGCCCGAGGGGATCAGATGGAGAATAAAGGTTTCATCGTCAATTACTACTGTGTGGCCGGCATTATGGCCGCCCTGGAACCTTGCAACAACATCAGCCTTTTCTGTAAGGGCATCAACAATCTTTCCCTTTCCCTCATCACCCCATTGAGCTCCTAAAATTACTACAGCATTACCCATCTGTAAAATCCTCCTGATTAAAATGAACAGTAAATTAAAGTCTTTAAGACCTACAAGTTATAGTTTTATGATTTTTACGTCGATAATATTCGGCATTTTTTTGATTTCATTCATTAATGAATCATTTACTTCATTGTCCACATTAACCACAGAGATAGCCATACCTCCTTTGCTTTCTCTACCAAAATGCATCCTGGCAATGTTTATATTGTTGTTGCCAAGAAGGGTCCCGATGTTTCCTATTACTCCTGGCCTGTCATTGTTATAGATATATAACATTACACCTTCAGGTACGATTTCAACAGGAAATTTGTCCACTCTGATGATTCTGGGCTCTTTTTTACCGTAAAGAGTGCCGGCTATCTCATTGTATTTACCATTTGCTTTGACTCTCAGTACAAGCATTGTATAGTAGTCACCTGAATCAGGACTTTTGGTTTCTTTAACCTCTATACCACGTTCTTTTGCAATAATAGGGGTATTAACAAAATTTACTGTCTCTGTAAGTATTGGTTCAAGAAGGCCTTTAAGGGCGGCAATCGTAACAGGCTTTGTATCAATTTCTTCAGCCTCACCCCTGTACTCAACTGTAACCTCTGTGATTCCACCTTCGTATATCTGTGCTGCAAATTTGCCCATTATCTCTGCCAGGTTAATGTAAGGTCTGAGCACAGGGATCTGATCAGCAGGAATGCTTGGGAAATTGACAGCATTTCTTATGGTACCTGTGAGAAGATAATCTACAATCTGTTCTGCAATAGCCACAGCTACATTCTCCTGGGCCTCTCTTGTTGATGCTCCCAGGTGGGGTGTACAGATAACCTTGTCATGCCTTATCAATGTAAGATCTTCAGGGGGTTCTTTTTCGAAGACATCAAGTGCTGCACCTGCAACCTTGCCTGACTCAAGGGCATCATAGAGGTCTCTTTCATTGATAATACCACCCCTTGCGCAGTTGATAATCCTTACCCCGTCTTTCATCAGCCTAATGGTGTCTTTATTAATAAGATTTTTTGTTTCAGGTGTCAAAGGGGTATGAATCGTTATAAAATCAGCTCTTGCAAAGAGTTCTTCCAGGGTCACTTTTTGTATTCCAAGTTCTTTAGCCCTCTCATCACTCAAAAAGGGGTCGTAACCAATAACATTCATCTGCATTGCCTGTGCCCTTCTGGCAACCTGAGAACCAATATTGCCAAGACCGAGTATACCGAGGGTTTTATTTAGAAGTTCTACCCCCATAAATTTCTTCTTTTCCCATTTGCCTTCCTTCATGGATCTGGTAGCCTGGGGAATATTTCTTGCGAGGGCAAACATCATGGCAATTGCATGCTCGGCTGTAGTAATAGTGTTTCCACCAGGTGTATTCATTACAACAATGCCTTTTTTGGTGGCTGCCTCTTTATCCACGTTATCAAGTCCTGATCCAGCCCTCCCTATCACCTTGAGATTTACTGCGGCATCTATTATATCAGCAGTTACTTTTGTAGCACTTCTTATAACTAGGCCGTGATATTGTCCAATACAGGCCTTTAGTTCATCGTGACTCATGCCTGTTTTTACATCTACATCTAATCCAGCCTTCTTCATTATCTCCACGCCCTTAGGAGAGATATTATCGCTCACAAGAACCTTCATTGGTGATTATCCTCCTCCATATTAAGTGATTTATGCATAGTTCTTTTCAAATTCCTTCATGAAGTTTATCAGAGCATCCACACCACTTTCTGGCATTGCATTGTATATGCTTGCCCTCATGCCACCTACAGATCTGTGTCCTTTGAGGTTTACAAGTCCTGCCTCTCTGGCGAGTTCAAGGAATTTACTGTCAAGTTCAGGGTTTTTAAGGGTGAAGGGGATATTCATCCAGGAACGACAGGATGGGTCAACAGGATTTGTATAAAACTCTGAGTTATCTATGTAGGAATACAACTTTTCAGCCTTTTCTTTATTAATCCTGGCCATTACCTCCAGGCCACCTTTTTCTTTAAGCCATTCAAATACCAGCCCAGCAATATACCAGCTATAGGTAGGAGGCGTGTTATACATGGAGCCTGCCTTGGCGTGGATTTCATAGTTGAACATGGTTGGGGTTCCTGGAGATGCACTACCAATAAGGTCTTCACGGATGATTACAATAGTCAGGCCTGCAGGGCCAATGTTCTTCTGGGCACCTGCATAAATAAGCCCGAATCTTGAGACATCAACTGGCCTTGAAAGTATAGTGGATGACATATCAGCAACAAGGGGAACCTCTCCCACATCAGGGATTTCATGAAACTCAACACCACCAATTGTTTCATTGGGAGTGTAATGTACATAGGCTGCCTGAGGATTTAATTTCCATTCATCCCTTGGTGGAATAGTGGTAAAATTAGTATGCTCACTTGTAGCAACTATATTTACATCACAGAATCTTTTTGCTTCTGCTATAGCCTTCTTCGACCAGTACCCTGTATTAATATAATCTGCTGTGGATTTACCCCTCAGAAGATTTAAAGGAACCATGGCGAACTGACTCGATGCCCCTCCCTGCAGGAAAAGCACCTTATAGTTTTCAGGTATCTTTAACAGATCTCTGAAATCAGCCTCTGCCTTCTCTGCAATAGATACAAACTCTTTACTCCTGTGGCTCATCTCCATTACAGACATACCCTTTCCGTGCCAGTCTAACATTTCAGATGCAGCCTTCCTGATTACTTCCTCGGGAAGCATTGCCGGGCCTGCACTGAAATTATAAATCCTTGCCATAAAAGATCCTCCAAAGGTTTAAAAGATTAACGAAGATTTCCCAATTAGTTTTGCATTTATTAGAACCTGATTATTATAATA
>JALUSH010000201.1 GCA_027016675.1 Thermodesulfovibrio sp. | reverse complement strand
TAAGGGAAAATAAACAAATTATATTTTAACACTTTTTTTCAGCTTTTGTATCTCCTCTTTATCAAGATACCTCCACTGGCCTGGCGGGAGATTGCCGAGTTTTATGCCATCAATCCGTACCCTTTTCAGTTTCAACACAGGATGTCTTACTCGCTCAAACATTCTTCTTATCTGACGCTTCTTTCCTTCATGTATGGTTATCTCAAGCCATGAGTTCTTTTCGGTTTTTGGCATTCTTATACGTTTTATTTGGGCTGGTGCTGTCATGCCATCCTCAAGCATTATGCCCTGTCGAAGCTTATTAAGGTCTTTTTCATCTATAATTCCCTTGACTTTCACGAGATAGGTCTTTGGTACCTTGTAGGAGGGATGGATCAATCTATAGGCCAGTTCACCATCATTTGTCAGGATAAGAAGCCCCTCTGAGTAGAAATCAAGCCTTCCCACAGGGTATACCCTGTATCTGATACCCCTGAGGAGTTCCCTGATAGTGGGACGTCCTTCCGGGTCTTCAAGGGTGGTAAGAAAACCTTTGGGTTTGTTCAGGGCTATATAGGTTTTTGGCTCAGGCTTCAATACAAGTTTACCATCAACCTTTATATAATCCTTTTCCATGTCTGCCTTCATGCCAAGGGTGGCCACCTTGCCATTCACAAATACGCGTCCCTCGAGAATAAGCTGTTCCGCCTTTCTTCTGGAGGCTATTCCTGCCTTTGATAGTATCTTTTGTATTCTTTCTTCCATATTTAAAAACCCTCTAAAAGGTGAATATATATTTTACAACATTTCTGTTCAATATAAAAATAATACAAGGTGCAGCACCCCATAAAAATATAAAGTAAATCCTAAAAATTTGTTATATTTTTCCAAAATGGTAATCCCTGCCTTTTTATAAATCTGTCTCTATAGTCAAACGTTGATTTGGGGACTTAAGAGAATCAGAAAATCTTTTTGGGGACAAAGCTAAAAAGATTAGACAAGAGTTTTGGAGATACAGGGGCTCAGATAAAAAGCGGGGTGAGATTGATATCAATCTCACCCCATAAATCAGCGATTAATTAAAACTCCACATCAAAGGTTAGATAGATATCCTGTGCACTCTTTACAGGTTTGAGAAGCTGTGTAGCAAGAGGGTCTGTCTGATTCAGGTCATCGATCTTCTTGGGCTCTCCGAGCCAGAAGCCGCTTCCTGTGTATTTGAACCTGTAGTACTGATAACCAAGTCTGAAATAGGCCTTACCAAATTTGGATATGGGAGTCTCGGGCAGTTCCTGGATTATGTATGCCTCATAAACGTCACCCCTTGTAGCCAGCTTACTTGTCCAGAGATCATCAGCGGCTGGGGTAAAGGCAAGCCAGTACTTTGAACCGCGGTTCCATTCAAGACCAATCTTTGTTCCTGTCTTTTTGATATCGTATCTTGCCCCCAGATAGATTGCATTACCGCTATGACTCTTTTTCTCCCCGCCAAAGTTTGGATCATCATAAAGTAGTCCATATTTTGCGGTCTGGTTCTGCATATAAAGGGTATCCCCTGAGTCTGCTCTTCCATTGGCGTTTGAATCAATATAGACATCATAGAATGGAGCCTCGTAGCCGTTGTCATTGGGATGAGTCTTACTGATTGCAGCAGAAGCAAAGAGGGTAAGATCACCAGGACCCAGATCCTCAATCCTGCCTGTGACAACAGTGCCCCACCAGTCGATGTCACCTATATTCTTGTTGTCCACCCCAAGTCCAAAGGGATCTGAGTTCCCTGGATATGCAAAGATGCTGAATGCCTTCTGCCACTGAAACTCGATATGCAGATTATCAGTATCATAGGGGACAACATTGATTCCGAGCATCTGAACATCCTTCATCCTGTCGTTGTCGGGTCTGAAGCCTGTATCCATTCCCTTACCATAGCATATCTTGGCATAGGCACCCTCTAATTTGTCTATATCAGGTGCAACACCAAGAGTAAGTCCATCAAAGGCATAGTCAACAAGCAAGGCCGGGACTCCGGCAGTACCAATTTTCTCTTTATTCTGTCTTATGTTTGATGGTACACCACCTGTGGAAGGTCTTCTACCAATAGAGAACCAGATGGGAAGCTCAAAGATATTGCTCCAGGTAGCATAGGCATAATCTACTCTCAGGGTATTGTCTTGGGGAATATGACCCAGATTACCATCCATAATTACATACCTGTCAGCAAAGAAAGGGCTCTGGTCAACATAGTCATTGCCCCATGCCTTGTACATCAGTATGCGCGACTTTACCTGGATATTCTCTGTGACCTGTGCCTTGATGTTCAGTCCAAATCGGTTGAGAAAGAGCGTATCATTTTTTGCTGTGTAAGAGTCTGCTGCTTTAGCATAAGGTACAGCATACACACCAGGCATTGCTGTAGGCATGGCAAAGGCAAAATTTGCATTTTGATCCCTGTCATATGCAACGTGCTCATGAACTTTTCCCTTTAAACTATCCAGCCTGAACCTGTAATCCCCGCCAATTGTAAGCCATGAGAACTTCTTTGAAACCTCCTTCGCTGTATCCTTTGCTTCCATCACATCGGCCTGTTGCTGCATCTGCTGATTCTGAAGATCCTCCATCTGTTTCTTCAGTTGTTGGAGTTGCTGCGAGAGTTCCTGGATCTTCTGCATCAGTTCCTCCTGGGTGACAGCAAATGAGCTGGAAGGCAGTAGAAGGAGGGCTGCAACCAAAACTGCAAAAAATCGTTTCATAAACACCTCCCTTACCTCCATGGGTGATACCATAGAAGTATGTTTCCTTGGCCAGTAAAACTGGCATTC
>JALUSH010000200.1:3341-8805 GCA_027016675.1 Thermodesulfovibrio sp. | reverse complement strand
CATTTAAAGTGTATTAAGGTTTATTGCCTGGACTTAAAGTGGTTTTTATCATATAACTTATAACTCAAAATCTCAGAAGAGGAGGAACTCATGGGACAGAAACATCAGACACCCCTGCTTGACGAGCTTGAAAAGGGAGCATTCCCGAGCTTCGTCAAGGAGATCAAGAGGGCTGCCGAGCATAGTGATTATGCTCAGGACCTGCTTGGTCAGCTTGAACTCTCCTACAAGGAGAAGGTGACACACTGGAAGCATGGTGGTATCGTTGGTGTGAGAGGCTATGGTGCAGGTGTTATTGGAAGGTACTCGGATGTACCTGATAAGTTTCCCGGTGTTGCACACTTTCATACCATCAGGGTTAACCAGCCTGCTGGATTCTTCTACACAACGGCAGCATTGAGAGAGATCTGTGACATCTGGGACAAATATGGTAGCCGTCTAACCAATATGCATGGTTCAACAGGTGATATTATTCTGTTAGGTACAAAGACGGATAACTTAGAGCCTATCTTTGCCGAACTCTCTTCAAGGGGGTGGGACCTGGGAGGTTCAGGGTCTGCTGTAAGGACACCTTCATGCTGTGTAGGGCCTGGCAGATGTGAGTGGTCCTGTTATGACACCCTGGAGGCCACCTATCAGGTTACCCAGAGATTCCAGGACGAACTTCACAGACCTATGTTCCCCTATAAATTCAAATTTAAGTTTGCAGGCTGCCCGGTGGATTGTATAGCCTCCATTGCCCGTGCAGATATGTCTATTATTGGTACATGGAAGGATGACATCCAGGTTGATCAGGACGAGGTCAGGAATTATGCAAACAATGGTATGGACATACAGGCCGAGATAGTGGATATGTGTCCTACAGGATGCATGAGCTGGGATGGCAATGAGCTGAAGATCAACAATGAGGATTGTAATAGATGTATGCACTGTATAGCCAAGATGACAAAGGCACTGAGGCCTGGTAAGGAAAGGGGAGCAACAATCCTTCTTGGTAGTAAGGCCCCCATTGTTACAGGTGCCCTTATGTCATGGGTGATTGTACCCTTTATGAAAATGGAGCCACCCTATGAAGAACTCTATGACCTTGTTGAAAGGATCTGGGAGTTCTGGGATGAGCATGGCAAGAACCGTGAGCGTATCGGTGAGTTGATAGAGAGAATGGGCTTCCCCACCTTCCTCAAAGAGGTTGGTCTGGAGCCACATCCTGCAATGGTGAAAGAACCAAGAAGAGATCCATTCTTCTTCTGGTCTGAAGAGGATATTGAGAAGTAATAATTTGGTAAAATAATGGTAAACCCAATAAAATTATAAGGAGGTTTAAAATATGGCAGAGAATCTTCCAGAAAGACAGACAGATATCGGGCCACCGCATTTTAGTAAGTTTTTACCACCGGTTATAAAAAACAACTATGGCCAGTGGAAGTATCATGAGATAAAGAGCCCTGGTGTGATGGTACATGTGGCAGAAAGTGGCGATCAGGTCTGGACTGTGAGGGTGGCAACACCAAGACTCCTGTCTACTGATACAATCAGAGACTATTGTGATATTGCTGAAAAACACTGCGATGGATATCTCAGATTCACCACAAGACATAATGTTGAATTCATGGTTGACAGTGAAAGCAAGGTTGAGCCCCTTGTGAATGAACTCAAGGAAAAGGGTTATATGATTGGTGGAATCGGGCCAAGAATCAGTAATGTGGTTCACACACAGGGATGGGTGCACTGCCACTCAGCAGCCACTGATGCCTCTGGTCTTGTGAAGGTAATGATGGATGACCTTCATGAGTACTTCCATACAAAAGAGCTTCCTGCCAAGGTGAGGCTTGCTGTGGCATGCTGTGTTAACATGTGTGGTGCTGTGCACTGTTCTGATATTGCCCTTGTGGGTGTCCACAAGACACCGCCAAGGATCGAGCATGATAAGGTGAAAAACCTCTGTGAGATTCCTTCAACCGTGGCATCATGTCCTACAAGTGCCATCAGTCCTGATCCAAAGAACAAGAGTGTTAAAATAAAGCTGGAAAAATGTATGTATTGTGGTAACTGCTATTCTGTCTGTCCTGCAATGCCTATCTCAGACCCCAAGAACGATGGAATTGCCATAGTGGTTGGAGGAAAGGTTTCCAACCTGAGGTCTAATCCGAAGTTTTCAAAGCTTGCTGTGCCATGGATTCCCAACAATCCTCCAAGATGGCCTGAGGTTACGGAGGTTGTCAGGAAGATACTTGATGCCTATATAGCAGGTGCCAGGAAGCACGAAAGGCTTGGCGAATGGGTTGAAAGGATTGGTTGGGAGAAGTTCTTCAAGATTACTGGACTTGAGTTCAGGATTCAACATATTGATGACTTTACCTTTGCACGTGAGACATGGAGGATGGCAGCAACCTTCAAATGGTAAGTCTTGTATAAGAACAGGGGGGGCATAAAAGCCCCCCATATTATTTTTAGAAAGGGGTGTCTATATGGATAGGGAGGAACTGAAGAAGATCATATACGAACTCGTGGAAAAGTCAATGGGAAAGAAAAAACTCAAACAGAGCGATATACTTAAAAAGGTCTCTGCTGACCATGGAGTGGACAAGTCAGAGGTGAAGGCAGCTCTGAGAGAGTTGCTTGACTCTGGACAGCTTATCTTTACATATTTTGGTGGCAGTTATGTAGAAATCCCTCCAAAAGAGTAGAGGGAAGAGGCCAGATTAGTCTGAAACAGATAAAAGAGGTAGCAAGTTAAGTGAAGTTTCATAGACCCAGGGTGGTTATAGCAGGGCTGAGAGGGGGCTCTGGTAAAACCACCCTTTCTATTGGTCTTGCAAGGGCTCTTTATGAGAAAGGAATAGCTGTCTCAACATTCAAGAAAGGGCCTGATTATATTGATGCAGGCTGGCTTTCAAAGGCATCAGGTAGCCCCTGCCATAACCTGGACCCCTTCCTTATACCAGAGAATATTGTTATCAAATCATTTCTGTATTATTCAGAACGTGCCCAGATATCATTAATTGAAGGTAACAGGGGAATATTTGATGGAGTTAACATAGAAGGCACGTATAGTACAGCAGAACTTGCAAAGACCCTTAAATCACCTGTTGTATTGATTGTTGACTGTACAAAGGTTACACGTACAGTTGCGGCAATTATCAGGGGTATTCAATTATTTGATAATCAACTACATATAGCCGGTGTTATCCTGAATAATATTGCAGGGCAAAGACATGAATCAATTGTAAGGGGTACAATACAGGAATACACTGATATAAAAGTGATAGGAGCAATAGAACGGATAAAAGAAGATCTCATGCCCGAGCGACATCTTGGTCTTCTTCCTCATATAGAACATCCAGATGTGGACAATGCAATTAACTTGCTATCACGTATAGTTAAAGAATCAGTGGATATAGAGTACTTGATAGATCTGGCAGGAAAGGCAGAGGAGATTTTTTACGAAAACACTGTTGATCCCTACCCAGTGTATCAGGATACAGCAGGAGATCGTGTCAGGATAGGAGTGATAAAAGACAGGGCATTCCAGTTTTATTATCCTGAGAATCTCGATGCCCTTGGCAGGGCAGGTGCAGAGGTTATAGAGGTAGATGCTATGGAAGAAAAGGCATTGCCTGATGTGGATGCATTATACATAGGAGGGGGGTTTCCAGAAACCAATGCCATAGAACTGTCAAAGAACAGGGAATTCATGGAATCACTGAAAGAGGCTGTTGAGGAGGGCTTGCCTGTCTATGCAGAATGTGGTGGGCTTATGTATCTTGGCAGAGCACTGTATTACAGGGGTGAGGTCTTTCAGATGAGTAATATTTTACCTGTGGATTTTGAGATAAAGGATTCTCCTGCTGCCCATGGCTACACTGTTGTGGAGGTCGATCAGGATAATCCCTATTATCCTGCAGGAACCCGTTTGAAGGGACACGAGTTTCATTATTCCAGGGTCACTGGAATGCCTGACAGAGGGTTGAAGCTTGTGTTCAGGATGAATCGTGGGAAGGGAATCATAGATGGCAGGGATGCCATAGTATACAAGAACCTGCTGGCCACTTATACCCATTTGCATGTCCTTGGTTCACCTCAATGGGTGAAGTCAATGATAAAGGTTGCCAGACAATACAGGGAAAACAGGTAGTGAAAAGTATAAGAAGTATCAAATCGGACGTAAAGGGTTTGCTTGAAAGATATGACTTAAAAAGCATAATCGAACTTGCCATGGACAACCCCAGGATAGTGAGTGCGCTTATCTCAATGAGTTATGACAAGAACAGTCTCCTTACATGGAGAGCTATGGAGGCCATGGGGCTTGTGGTTGCTGCTATATCAAAGAACTCTCCTGAACAGGCAGGTGAGATAGTAAGAAGACTCCTGTGGTCTATTACCGAGGAGTCAGGAGGAATTGGCTGGACTGCCATAGAGATGCTTGCAGAGATAGTGGTTAATGATCCTGAAAGATACAGAAACCTGGTGGCTCTGCTTATGGAGTTCTACGACGAGGAGATATTTAAGGATGGTGTGCTCTATGCAATAGGCAGGATAGGTGGAAGGAGACCTGAATTATTAGTAGATTACTCTGATAAAATCGAAGGGATAATTTCTGACGGCATGTCAAGTAAGTACCCACGGGTAAGGGGTCTTGCCCTGATAGCTTATAACAGACTCCGTGACAGACTACAGAACATTGATCACAAACAGATAAATAGACTAAAAAAGGATGAAAGCACCTTTAACGTCTATGAAAAAGGAAGACTTATTAATAGAAGGGTCAACGAAGTCCTGCAGAGCTAATCCCTCCATCCCTTTCTTGGTATCACCCTGATGCCTGAACTGTCTATATGAAGACCGAACCTCTCATCCTGTGGATCAAAGCCTATCCTTGAGCCTTCTTTTATCACATTATGTTTGTCCACGATAACATTCTTCAGGTTACAACCTTTTTTCAAAACTGTGAAATCCATTATGATGGAATCCTCTACTACAACATTGTCTTCTATTACAACACCTGTACGGATTACCGAGTTCTTGATCCTCACATTCTTATATATGGTCACCCCTTCAGATACCATACTGTTTTCAATATCAGCCCTTAGTATCTTTGAGGCAGGAGCCTTCTGGCCAGATGGATATATGGGCCAGTGGGGATTATTCAGCTCAAAGGCTGGTTCCTCTCCCAGGAGATCCATATGGGCATCAAAGAATGCCTTGATTGTTCCCACATCCCTCCAGTAGCCCTTTTCTTCATAGGGTTTTATACCAGGAATAATATTTGACTCAAAATCATATGCAAAAAGCCTTCCGGTATCTACAAGGGATGGTAAGATATGTGCCCCAAAATCGTGGTGTTTCTTGCTCTGTGCAGTAATCAGGGCATTTATAAGCACCTCTGTGGTGAATATATAATTTCCAAGAGACACATAGGCCCTTGAAGGGTCTGATGGCATTGGAGTTGGATTTGCAGGTTTTT
>JALUSH010000200.1:0-3331 GCA_027016675.1 Thermodesulfovibrio sp. | reverse complement strand
ACTACAAGCCCAGGGTTATGGTTGGTTATAAGATTTATGTTCTGGAAAACAGCATCGGCTGTTCCCTGAAACCATTCAGGCCCCATTCTCATCTGAGGTGGTACGACAGCTATAAAATGATCCCTTATTATAGGAGACATGACCCACTGTTGCCGTATATGCTCTATTAATGACTGTGATTTGTATTGAACAAGAAGATAGATTGAGAATATATGTGAGTTCACAAGATTACTCAAGACAAAATCCACGATCCTGTATCTACCGCCGAATGGAACCGCTGGTTTGGAACGGAATGCAGTTAATGGGAAAAGTCGTTCTCCTTTACCACCTGCCAGTACAAAGGCGAGCACCTTTGGATGTGACATAAGACCTCCTTTAGTTTTATTATCAATACTGTCCGATAAGCCGTATAAATCCTTCAAGGACAGGGGATATTAATATTTTGTCTCCCTGTTTTCACCGGTCACTAAATTTATTATATTTAAAAAAGGCTGAATTTAAAATACTTACCTGGATTTTCCCGTATATCTTTTATAAGCAGATTCAGTTCCCTTAAGGTCTTTTTAAGATCTGCAGTAAGTTCTTTATCCCTGATAAGGCTTCCCATGAGCCCTTTGCTCTCTTTAATCTCTGAAAGGAGTTCATTGAGGCTTTTGGATGTCTTATTGAGATTTTCATAAAGCTCAGGGTCCTCCATGAGTCTGTATAATGTGCCCTGTGAATCATTAAGTCGTTTTGAAAAGTATTCTATTTCACCAACAGCATGGATAAATCGGTTATAAAGCTCTGGCTCCTTAATGAGCTTTTTCACAGTGCCCTCTGATCTGTTTATCTCCTTTGCGAAGAGGCTTATGTCCCTGGCTGCTGAAGAGAGGTCTTTATACAAACTGTCATCTGAGATTAATCTGCCAGCCGTTCCCCTGCCCTGGCGTATCTGCCTGGTGATAAGATGAAGTTCTCCAACGGTCTTTGTAAGATTATTATAAAGTGTGGGATCCCTGAGCAGCATTGGTACAGTGCCCTCTCCCTGCTCCAGTCGTGTAATGAGTTCTTCAAGCTTGTGGATGAACTCTGTAAGACGTGATAGTGATGCCTGTGATGTCTCCACAATCTCCTGTATTTCTGTGGATGTTATACCCTTGATAGTATCACCCTGACTCAGAGGCTTTGCAGATTTTGATCCAGGGCTTATCTCAATATATTTGTCACCAAGGAGTCCGAGAGTCATTATTGCTGCCTTTGAATCTGCCCTGAGGTATTTAAGCGACTCAGGAGTAATAGACATGGTTACCCTCACCCCACTCTCAGGTAGAAAGGTCAGGGACTTTACAGAACCTATCTCCAGTCCTGAAAACCAGACAGGAGCCCCCTCTCTCAGCCCCTTAACGTCATGAAAAATTGCATGGAGTGTGATCTTGGGTCTGAGAAACTCCTCTACATTACCTGCAAAAAGAATGGTCAGGAAGATTATACCGATCGAAACAGTAATTATGAGGGCAACCCGAACCTGTGACCACCTTAGTTGTTTTTGCTGTTGAAACATATTAAACTTATTATATCAAAAAAATCCTTCCTAATATCCCTATCCCTGAAGAATATCATATACAAAACGTCTTAATTCCTGATTTTCAGTGTTTTTCAGTTTCTCAAGGTCACCATCAAAGTGCAGTCTGCCATTACTGAGGTATAAAAACCGTTCAGCCACCTTTACTGCATCGGTAACCTTATGGGTAACCACGATCAGTCCCTTTCTGTCAGGTGGCTGTCCACTGGAGAGATCGTTTATGAGTCTACATATGCTGTCAGCGGTAATTGGATCAAGACCGGTGGTGGGTTCATCATAAAGAAACATCAAGGGTTCGCAGGCAGCAAGTGACCTTGCGATTGCGACCCTTCTCTGCATACCTCCACTTAGCTGCTCAGGCATCAGATCAATAGCCTCCTCTACCCCCACACGTCTGAGCAGTTCGAGCACTTTCTCCTGTATCTCTTCTTCTGTTAAGTTCGTATACTCTCTCAGACAGAATGCCACGTTCTCTCTCACGTTCAGTGAATCAAAGAGTGCCCCCTCCTGGAATACGATACTGAACTTCATCCTGAAATCCCTCAACTCGGATTCCTTGAGTCTGGTAATATCCACACCGTCAATCAGTATTCTACCCCTGTCTGGTCTGGAAAGCCCGAGAATCAGTTTCAGTATTGTGGTTTTACCAGCACCGCTTTTACCCAGTATGGCAATCTTTTCATGGAATCGTGCCTCAAAGGAAAGACCATCCAGTATGGTTTTTTCCCCATAAGATAGGCTTACATCTTCGAAGATGATCATACCCTCATCCCCAGAATAAAGAGGAGTATCTTCGTGAGCAGAAAATCAAGTACTATTATCATCACTGTGGATACAACTACTGCCATTGTGGTTGAGCGTCTGAGCCCCCTTGAGCCTCCGTGTGTGGTAAGACCAAAGTAGCAGCTTATCAGGGAGATTATATAGCCAAAGAGAAAGGGTTTTGAAATTCCAGAGAAGAGATTTTCAAAATTGAGAATCTCCCTTATCTGGCTCCAGTAAAAGGATGAACTCTGATGGCTTACAAAGACTGCTATGTAATAGCCTCCTATCAGGGAAACGGCATCTCCAATAATGGTCAGCACAGGAAGCATCATTATGGAACTGATCACCCTTGGTGTTACAAGTTTCTTTATGGGATCAACACCGAATACCCTGAGGATATCAACCTGATGCCCCAGTATCATGGAACCAATCTCCGAGGCCATGCCTGAGCCAACCCTTCCGGCAAAGGTCAGGGCAACTGCCACAGGTCCGATCTCTCTTATGATAGCAACGCCCACAATCTTTCCGGTGTACATCTTCAGTCCCAGGGAAGCAAGTTCTGCTGATATCTGAAGCGACAGGGCCATGCCAATGAATAAGGATACAAGTATTACAATAAAGAGCGAACCAGGCCCTGCGTAGTCCATCTGCTCCAGTGTGTCTTTGAAGTAAAAGGGTTTGCGGAAAATGCCCAGTGGGGCCCTGAGGGAGAGTTTGTAGAAATCCTGTAGTGAAGATAGAATAACCTTTAACTCATGCATATAAGAAATACAGTATATTATAGGCGGTAGTTATGTCAAATCCACGTGCCAATTAACTTTGAATGCTTACCTCCATCCATCATCCTGCACTGCACCGCCTCTGAGATGTGATGAGATTCCATTCAATTCTGAGGAAACAATACCCTTTCGTGTAGATTATTTTAAGCAATGCCGGGGACTTGACAATTGCTAACGAAATTGAGTAAATTTACTCATACTTCTGAGTAAATTGTAATAAAAT
>JALUSH010000199.1 GCA_027016675.1 Thermodesulfovibrio sp. | reverse complement strand
TTATAGGGGAGGTAACGAGGCGCTTAATTATTTTATAGCACAATTATTATTTTTTGTCAAGAAAAAAATTAAGGTAACATGATAATTGTAATTTCAGAGTGTTTTGAAAAAAATTTTCTATGGTTATTCTGAATTTGTTCAGTAAATAGTGAACTGTGAGCAGTGAGAAGTGGATGAGTAAATGAGTGGATGGGTGGATGAGTGAAGGTCAGTGAACTGTAAGCAGTAAGCTGTGAGCTGTGAGCTAGTAATGTTGTGATGCTGAACTTGTTTCAGCATCTCCTCTTTAGATTCTGAGTCAGGTTCTGAATGGTAACGACCAGGGTTCAGGTGGTCAGAGGGGCTTCAGGGTTAGAATTAATGGATACTGCAGAGCCGGTGGAAGCATAATCATGTTCTGTCGCTGGGTCTGTTTCGTCAGAATACGTGGAAATTCTGTTAAAATATACCACATCCGGCAAAAGCCTCGTATGGTGTGGCCTGGTACTGATCTCATGTGATAGGGCAGTGACAGGAGAGATAAGATCCATAGAATATGCTGAAAGGGACAATCTATGGTACTCATGGTACAGGATAGATGAGTTCTGTTATTGGAATCGGACAGTGCTCGCTTGATTATCTTGCCTTTGTAGATACCTATCCACCTCCTGATACCAAAAAGGAGGTTAGCCAGTGGGTAGAACAGGGGGGTGGGCCTGTTGCCACTGCACTGGTAACCCTTTCAAGGCTTGGCATTCCATGTAAGTTCTATGGTGTGATAGGTGATGATGGGGAAGGGGAGAAGATAAAACAGTCTCTCATTTCCGAGAGGGTTGATATCAGCAATCTCAAGGTGAGGGAAAATGCCCGCTCACAGGTTGCCTTTATAGTAATCGAGAAGGATGGTGGAAGGAGAACCATATTCTGGAGACGACCATCGGACAGGGAGCTATCTATAGAAGAGTTAAATGAGGGATTTCTTGATGATGCCCTGTTTCTTCATCTTGATGGCCTTATGGCTGAAGTTTCCATTTATGCAGCGAGGATTGCAAAAAAACAGAGTATACCTGTTATGGTTGATGCAGGACGTTTACGGCCTGGAATGTTTGAACTTGCAAAAGAGGCGGATTTCTTTGTTGCATCAGAAGAGTTTGCCACAGATATGGGCTGGGACAGAACATCTGAAGGCTTTATCAAAATGGCAAAGGAACTCTGTGCACCTGTTGTCACTGTAACCCTCGGGGATAGAGGGAGCATTACCTGGTACAAGAATGAGGTAATAGAAGTGCCTGCTTTTAAAGTGGATGTTGTTGACACCACAGGTGCAGGGGATGTGTTTCATGGTGGCTACATATATGGCATACTACAGGGCTGGGATATCAAGAAGACCCTTCAGTTTGCCTCTGCAGTGGCTGCAATGAAATGTCGTGAACCAGGGGGGCGGAAAGGCATACCCACACTGGATGAAGCAATGGAGTTTCTACATCGGCAGAGCCCGACAGGCATCTCATTTATTTAATTAATAAGGCATTTAGAATTGAAACTTTTTGATTCGTTTATGTCATAATATAAACTATAAAGAGATTTTTAAAGCCCTGTGACTTACACAGAGGAAATTCATGAAATAGAGGAGGTCTTTATGCTGTCCTCAAAGAGTTACAAGATCACCAAGGCCCCGACCTGTCCGCACTGTGGGGTAAAGATGAAAAAGATGGAGCCACCGGCCTTTACAATAGGCGATGGTCTTGGATGGGGAGTCAGGTATATGTGGGTCTGCTTTAATGATGAGTGCAGTTTCTTTGTTGATGGATGGGAACACATGAGGGTTAATTACGGGAAAACCGCCTCATATAGATATATGTGCCTGCCTGATAATGGAGAAGCTGGTGCCATATGTGTGCTTTCCTATGATGGACTGAAGGGACAGATTATTGAGGAGGACCCCGAGGAGAGTTGATTGCTATAGTAGATTATGGCATGGGAAACCTGAAAAGTGTGGAAAAGGGATTTGCCCGTGTAGGAGCAGATGCCTGCGTAACATCAGATGAAAAAGAGATAGACAAGGCTCATGCCATTGTGCTTCCAGGAGTTGGTGCATTTAGAGATTGTATATCCAACCTGAAGAACCTGAAATTACTCGATTCCATTGTTAAATCCATTGAGCAGGGCAAACCCTACCTTGGTATCTGCCTTGGCCTCCAGATACTCTTTACAGAGTCAGAGGAGTTCGGACATTCCCAGGGACTTGATATCATAAAAGGTGTTGTAAGGAGATTTCCACCTTCCGACCTTAAGATACCCCATATGGGCTGGAACACTGTAAAATACGAAAAGCGGCCTCCTATTATGTTATCCATAGAGGATGAAAGCTTTTTTTATTTTGTCCATTCCTATTATGTTATACCAGATGAGAAGGATGTGATCGCTGGTACTACTGATTATGGTATAACCTTTACCTCCATGATCTGGAAAGACAATATATTTGCCACACAGTTTCATCCAGAAAAGAGCCAGAAGCTTGGATTAAAACTACTGGAGAATTTCACAAAGGTTGTAAAGGATAACTGAAGCATTACAATTTTTAGATATTGAAACAGTGTATTTTCTGACTTAACAGGGAATTCTTTACAGCGATGGGCATGTGGGCATGGTGAAGCCTATAGATTGCTTAAAACCGCTTAAATCTAACACCCACATACCCTAAATTCATACTGTAACTTGCACTATCGGGGGATTAAATGAAGGTTATTGTTGATGAGGACACATGTATAGGTTGTGGCAACTGTGCAGAGATCTGTCCTGCTGTTTTCATGCTTGATGAGGAGATCGGGAAATCGAGGGTGATTGACCCTGATGCCTGTGATTATGTGGGATGCTGTGAGGCTGCTGAGGAGAACTGCCCTGTGGAGGCCATTACTATTGAGGAGGACTAATAAGGCAGGAAGATATCCATAAGGTTATCAGCCTGCTCAGGAAACAGGTTAAGACCCTGAAAGTCCCATATGTAGATTACGTTGCCACTTTAAAGAAAGACCCCTTTCAGGTACTGGTTAGCTGTATCTTAAGCCTGCGCACACAGGATGGCACTACCTCAGGTGCCTCTGAACGACTCTTCAGGATTGCTGATACACCTGAGAAACTCTGTCGCCTCTCGGTTAAAAAGATAGAAGAGGCCATATATCCTGTTGGGTTCTATCGTGTTAAAGCGGAAAGATTGCGTAATATAGCCTGCCAGATAATGAAGGAGTACAGGGGACGGGTCCCAGACAGCATTGAGGAACTATTAAAGCTCAAAGGCGTGGGACGGAAAACCGCAAATCTTGTGGTAACAAGGGGTTATAACAAACCTGGTATATGTGTGGACACCCATGTTCATCGAATAACAAACCGCTGGGGGTATGTAAAGACAAAGACACCAGAGGGAACAGAGTTTGCCCTGAGGGAAAAGCTCCCGAAAAGGTACTGGAAGGAGATAAACGGCCTTCTTGTTGCCTTTGGCCAGGGCATATGCCGCCCCCAGAGCCCCTTTTGTTCAAGATGTTCTGTATCCAAATACTGTAAAAGGGTAGGGGTTAAAAGATGGAGATGACCTTTAAAGATTGTTTCTTTTGAACTCCCACAGCTTATTAAGGGCCTGATAAATCTCTCTGAAGCTTTGAAGATCAATACTCTGGCCTGCATCTGACAGTGCCCTGTCAGGCTCGGGATGAACCTCTATCATCACACCGTCTGCCCCTGCCATTACCGAGGCAAGCGCCATGGGGCGGACAAGGGATCGTTTGCCAGTGGCATGGCTTGGATCGAATATCACAGGCAGGTGTGAGACCTCCTTTATAAGCGGAATAACGGACAGATCGGCAGTGTTCCTGGTTGCCCTTTCATAGGTCCTTATGCCTCGCTCGCAGAGGATTACTTCCACGCTACCCTGCACAAGTATATATTCTGCAGATGAGAGCCATTCATCCACTGTAGCAGCAAGACCTCTTTTAAGTAGCACAGGTTTTTTTGCCTTACCGACCTCGATCAGCAGGTCATAGTTCTGCATGTTTCTTGCACCGATCTGGAGTATATCAGCCACATCTTCCACAACTTCAACATGTTCGGGATTCATTACCTCTGTTACCACCTTCAAGCCGGTTGCTGCTTTAACCTCTGCAAGTATCCTGAGCCCCTCTTCTCTCAGACCCTGAAAGCTATGGGGGGATGTCCTAGGTTTGAACGCGCCTCCGCGAAGAAGCCTTATTCCCGTCTCTGAAAGTGCATTGGCAACCTTGAACATCTGCTCCCTGCTCTCCACTGCACATGGGCCTGCTATTATGGTAAAGCTCCTGCCCGAGCCTATCTCTATATCATCAGCAAGCCTGACCATGGTGTCTTCAGGGTGGAAATCCCTGCTAACAAGCTTGTATGGCTTTGTAACATGGATAACCTCTCTTATTCCCGGGAGTTCCTGAAAGGGTGTATCATCAACCCAGCCCTGATTGCCTATTATGCCTATGGCAGTACGCTCAGCCCCTGGAATTACCACAGGCCTGTAGCCAAGCCTTTCAATGGTATCCTTAACCCGCTGGATATCCTCATCAGTTGCTTTATGATGCATTACTATCAGCATTTTTGACTCCTCTTTTTAAAATCCAGAAATGCCCTTACCCGATCCCCGATTCAGAAAACTACTCAAAACTGTATAGGAGGAGGTGGTAGTAGTGGGTTTAAGCGGTTTAAATTTTCGGAGCAGGCCATGGATGACCAGCGAGAATGAGTCGAAAACCCGATACCACCACCTCATCAGCATCAAGCTCACTTCGCTGTCTTTAAAAGAAACCTTCACCTACAGCAGCCTCTCCAGCAGTCTGTCAAGTTCATCAAGACTGTAATACTCTATCTCAATCCTGCCCCTTTTACCCTTATGCTTTATCTCCACCTTTGTCCCCAGGGATTGTTTCAGTTTATCCTCAAGCGCCTGGATATTGGGGTCCTTTTGCTTTTGAGTTTTTTGATGCCTCTTACCCTCAAGAAGTCTTTTACATAAAGCCTCTGTTTCCCTGACACTGAGGCCTTTCTTAATAACCACCCTTGCAGCCTCAATCTGTCCGCTCCTGGTGGGAATGGAAAGCAATGCCTTTGCATGTCCCATTGATAGCCTTCCCTGGGAAACAAAGCCCTTGATCTCCGGTGGAAGCTTCAGCAGTCTCAAGAAATTGGAAACCGTGGCCCTGTCCTTACCAACCCTCTTTGCCAGATCCTCCTGGGTGTACTGGTATTCTTCAATGAGACGGTTAAATGCCTCGGCAGTCTCTATGGGATTCAGATCATCGCGCTGGATATTCTCAATCAGTGCAATCTCCAGGGCCTCCTGAGAAGATGTTTCTTTTATAATGGCAGGAATCTTCTTCAGCCCTGCCATCTTTGCCGCCCTCCATCGCCTTTCGCCAGCAACAAGAAAATATCTCCCACCATCTGCCTTTCGGAGTATTACTGGTTGCAAAATCCCCTTTTCGCTTATAGAGGCAGCAAGCTCCTCAAGGGCATCCTCATTGAACACCTTTCGTGGCTGCTCGGGGTTCGGCTCTATCAGACCGATATCAATCTCCTGATGGCCAGCGCCAGCATCGGGAATTAATGCCTTTAACCCCTTACCCAGTGCTGCTTTCTTCATGGATTATCTCCTTTGCAAGCTGCAGATAGCTCTGTGCACCCTTTGACCTTGCATCATAAAGAAGTATGGGCTTACCAAAACTGGGCGCCTCACTGAGGGTTACATTTCTTGGAATAATTGTATTATAAACAATCTCACCAAAGTGTTGTCTAACCTCTCGGGCCACCTCTCTTGAAATACTTGTTCTTATGTCAAACATGGTAAGTAAAATCCCCTGTATTCTCAGCCCAGGATTCAGAGAGTTCTGAACAAGCTGCACCGTTCTCATAAGCATGCCAAGCCCTTCAAGGGCATAGTACTCACATTGCACCGGTACAATAAGCGAATCAGCCGCCACAAGGGCATTCAATGTAAGAAGTCCCAACGAGGGAGGGCAGTCTATAATAATGTATTCATACAATCCCCTCAATGGCTCAATCACACCGGATAACACACGCTCTCTACCTTCCATCTGCGCCATCTCAACCTCAACTGCCAGAAGGTCTATTGTGGAAGGCACCACGTTGAGGCCATCGATATCAGTTTTGCAGATCACCTCTTCAACAGCCACCTCTCCAATCAGCACATTATATATGCTGGATTCAAGCTGACCCCTGTCAATACCAAGCCCGCTTGTTGTATTGCCCTGAGGGTCTATATCCACCACAAGTATCTCCCGCCCTCCCAGGGCAAGTGATGCAGAAAGGTTTATTGCTGTGGTGGTCTTACCCACCCCTCCCTTCTGGTTTGCTATGGCGATGATCTTACCCATTAATTCTGTAGAAATGTTCCACGTGGAACATCCTTGTATTTACACGTCCTGCATTGCCTATTATGGCCTGTTTTGAGATTATACATAAATTTATAATTAGGTATCCTTTATATTATCCCTGCTCACACCATGTATTATAACTTCTTATCACTTAAATAAGAAATAGAGATTCTCTGAATCACAAAGACGTTATTTATGTTATAATACTAATAATTATTAGGTGCTATATTAATTATAATTTGAGGATAACTCCAGAATCAGGCTATGCTCTCTATAATTGAAATGGGTTGTGATGTTCAGGGCGTGTGTAAGGATGGCAACTTTCTGAAGTGAGCTTTATTTATGCTACTCCTTAATAAAACTAACTAAGGGTATTATGTGGCTTAGATTAATAATCACATCAATATTCATTGTTGTTACTACAGTAATAAACCTCTTGTCCATGCAGGTTCCTTCTATGACATCTGGTAATGAATATTATCTTGCTGTAAATGTCTGTGAATCTCCAGCCTATTCCTCCTACCTGAACGCAGATACGACCTGTTTAATTGAATCTACAATAAACGTGTTGTACCTCCTATTTATTGATCCTCTCCACCCTGATAAATCTTTTCTTTCCATTCCCTCTTTGGCATCTGAATCAGAATATCCGCCCTGATTTTTTCTTCCCCGCAATATCAACGAAAGCGCAGTAGTTTTCTTCAAGTCCGGATATTCCCGGCAGATTGTAAATTTAAAAAACTGATTTTAAGGAGGTTTATTATGACAACCAGGATTTCAAGGAGAGAGATTATAAAAAGTAGTGGTCTTCTTGGAGCAGGCATGCTCCTTTCAGCTCTGGGTGGTTTCTCTAAGGTAGAGGCAAAGATAGGTGCACCGAAGAAATGGCCATGGCCTTATGAGAAGCTTGACCCTGCGAAGACTGCTGAGATTGCCTATGAAGAGTGGTACAGGGTATTCTGTGGTGCTGCAGTGATCAGCAGTGTTTTCAAACAACTTGGTGAAAAAATTGGGGAACCATACAAATCATTTCCCGTGGATCCCTTCATAGTGCTTGAAGGTGGTATGGCAGGCTGGGGAACAATCTGCGGTTCTCTTGCAGGTGCTAATATTGTCACTAACATGATTATAGGCCCCAGAATCGCCGGGCCCGATTGCGAGCATGGTCATATAATAGGCTCAAATATAATGAACTGGTATTCTAACACAAACCTTCCTGTGTATATCCCCAGAAACCCGCGGGCAAACAAGGAAAAAATTGTTCAGACCGTAAGCAACTCGCCCCTTTGTCATATCTCCGTGGGGAAATGGATGAAGGCTTCAGGATTTCCACTGGGAAGCCCTGAAAGAAAGGACAGGTGCGCAAGGTTAGCAGCAAGTGTTGCATACAAGCTTGTTGAGGACATGAATGCCTGGAAGGATGGCAAATATGACGAAGACCTGGTCTGGACAGCGGCACAGAGCGTTGGAATTACAGGACAACAGAATTGTACAGAATGTCATGGCACCAACATTCCCTCTGCACCAACAGGTAGATAATAACTAAAATAAAAGCAAGACGGGAGGGCATCTCCCGTCTTGCTTTTTAAACTCTGCCAAGATTCATTACAGCTTTTCTATCGGCAAAATACGGCTGGACTTCAATAATTGACAGTCATCGGTCATTCTGATATACTTTTTTAATCGTATTAAGCATATTTAAAGTTGGAAGCCAAACCAGATTGTCTTTATCAGGCATAACTAATACCCCAATGTCAAATTCGACTCTGATATTCTTCTCATGGCTTCGCTGAGGAGGTTTGATGGGAACATCTGGAGGTATAAGCTTGACAAGCAATTCTCAAATGCTTATCGCAGGTACAATCATAGCAATATGTATAATTGCTGGCCTTGTTTCCTTGATTATATTTGTAAGAATGGCAAAAAAGAACACCATGGATACAATAAAAAGGAGACTTCATGGCAAAGAGATCCTCTACCAGGATAGTTCTGCAGTCTACTTTGGCAAAAGGTCTCTTAATAAAAGACAAATCAGAGGAAACGGAATCCTCATTCTTTGCAGGAATGAGTTGATTTTTAGAAGGATTTTTCCGGGAATGGAAATATCCATTCCCCTATGGCAGGTTAAATCCATAGAAACCACCACGAGATTCCTTGGTAAAACCTTTTTTAAGCCACTTTTGAAAATAGATTATCAAACATAAACTGGAAAGGAAGACTCTGTTGCATGGTTTGTGAAGGATATTGATAAATTACAGAAAACTCTAAAAGCCCTTTTAAAGAACAACTAACTTACGTCCCCTGTTGCCCCCCCTTCACTCCACATCCCTAAATAGTAAAGAGCCTGGTTCACTGAACCCTGCCTGACAGATTCAGTGTTTTCACGATATAAAGACGAGATGTCGCTTGACTCAAATGACAAGAGATGCTGAATCAATCCTGATGTATATCAGGACATGGTTCAGCATGTTCCGTATTAAAAAGTCAACCTTTTTTAGGAAAATGTGGCAACCTTTGCAT
>JALUSH010000198.1:8277-8933 GCA_027016675.1 Thermodesulfovibrio sp. | reverse complement strand
TAATGTAATATAAATTTACTGTTTTAAGTAAAAAGTAAATAAATTAAAAGGAGGAGGTATCAACTATGAAAAGGAAGTCTGTCATCATGGTTGTAATCATTGGTTTATTACTTTGTTTTTCATCCCTTTCAGGTGCAACCCATGGGTATGGTGTGCACTGGGGCTATGAGGGAGATATTGGGCCGGCACATTGGGGAGACCTTTCACCGGACTTTAAGGTCTGCAAAAAGGGTAAAAGCCAGTCACCTGTGGATATCAGAAGCACCGTAAAGGAAAAACTACCTTCCATTGAATTTCACTACAATGCTTCAATATTAAATATCATCAACAATGGTCACACCATCAAGGCAAACTATTCCAAAGGGAGTTATATCATTGTCAATGGCAAAAAATATAATCTTCTGCAGTTCCATTTCCACAGACCCAGTGAAAA
Source organism: Thermodesulfovibrio sp. (assembly GCA_027016675.1). Taxonomy (GTDB): domain Bacteria; phylum Nitrospirota; class Thermodesulfovibrionia; order Thermodesulfovibrionales; family JdFR-85; genus JAADHP01. Next base: position 8,500 of record JALUSH010000198.1, on the reverse strand, counting down.
CACGGTAAAAGGAAAACATTTTGATATGGAGGCCCATCTTGTGCACAGAAGTGATGATGGAGAACTGGCAGTTGTGGCAGTTTTCATGAAGGAAGGCAAGGAAAATGCTTTTGTCAAGAAGGTATGGGGGCATCTTCCGGAGAAGATCGGACATGAAGAGAAGTTTAATGATGTTGTGATCAATGTCTTTGATTTTCTCCCTGAGAGCAAGGCCTATTATGCC
>JALUSH010000198.1:0-8267 GCA_027016675.1 Thermodesulfovibrio sp. | reverse complement strand
TAACCACTCCACCCTGCACAGAGGGGGTAAAATGGTTTGTCCTGCAGAGTCCTGTTGATGTCTCAAAGGCACAGATAGAGACCTTTGAGAGGTTTTACAGGATGAACGCAAGACCCACACAGCCATTAAATGGCCGTATTATCAAGGCAGGGTATTAATAACTTTTCCACTCAGGCTCACTGCTGTCCGAAGAATTATAAAAGGAAGACGAAAGGCAGAATGCAATGGATACAGTCAGGAGTCAGGCAGAGAGGTGGTTCATCATCTTAAGTATACAGGGGTCCTCTGGCCCGGAGGACTCCTGGGATACAACAAAAAGAGGCTTTAAAAGGGAATAAAAATAGATCCGTTCCCGATTCACGGCCTTTCAATTTTTTCAACTCTGAGTCCACTTCAAGGGGGTAGTGCCAATATAGCTTGTGAAGAATTCTCTAAAAATACTTGACAAAAAGAAAATTTGGGAATATAATACCAAATATGAAGGATGAGATTAAACGTGCCATAGCTGCAGCGATAGTGAGAATCCTCAGGCCCCTGGTAAGGATGTTGTTGAGAAATAATATCCCTTATGGTACATTCGCAGATCTTGCCAAATGGGTGTATGTTGATGTTGCCTTCAAGGAATTTGGTGTACCTGGAAGAAAACAGACGATCTCACGGGTATCCACCATTACCGGGCTTACCAGGAAAGAGGTAAAACGACTGAAGGAGTTACCCGAGCCAGATGATCTTGGTGCATCTGAAAGATACAATCGTGCAGGAAGGGTTCTGACAGGATGGATCAGGGATCCACGATTCCTTGACAGTAATGGAAACCCGAAAGAACTTCCCTTTGAAGGTAGCGAGGAGAGCTTTGCCCGCCTGGTCAAGGAATACAGTGGAGACATCCCTCCAAGGGCAATACTGGATGAAATGGTACGGGTTGGTGTGGTTGAGCGGAAAAATAAGATGATCCGCCTTCTGACAAAGGGATATATTGTCAGCAAAAGCGAGGTGGACAAGTTAGATATCATGGGCAAGGATGTGAGCGAACTGATTTCCACAATCTATCACAATATCACCAGCGACCCCTCTGAGGCATTTCTACAGAGAAAGGTATTTTATGACAACATTCCCGAAGAGGCTGTGCAGGAGCTCAGGGAGAGGCTTAAAAAGATGGGTGAGGAGTTTATAGAGAATGTGGATCAGATTCTTTCAAGGTATGACAGGGATATTAATCCCTCTGTAACGGGCACAGGACGCAAGAAGATAGGACTTGGAGTTTTTTATTTTGAATAAAGGAGGATTTATGGTATCCGTGATAAAAGCTACGGGTAGACGGCTACCCATTACAGCCCTTGTTTTAGTGCTTTTGATGTTTCTCTTCTCCTGTGGTGGAGGAGGCGGTGGTGGATCAACTGAATATGCTGGTGGAGGTGTTGTTGGCACAGGAAAATATACAGGTGTGGTTTCCGGTTTTGGCAGTATCTTTGTCAACGGCATAGAGTTTTCTACTAATCAGGCAACAATTCTTATTAATGGTCAGTCAGCCACAGAGACAGACCTGGAAATAGGAATGAAGGTAAATGTTGTTGCAGAGAATAATGTTGCCACTGCTGTAACCTTCGAGTCTGAAATTCAAGGCCCTGTGGATAATATAGATATGATAAACAGCAAGTTAACAATTTTGGGGCAGACAGTATTTATTGACAGTACCACTGTTTTCAAAGGATTCTCCAGTCTGAATGACCTGCAGGCAGGTGATTATCTCTCTATCAGTGGTTTCTTTGATGCCAGTATGAACCTGAGGGCTACCTTTATTGAAAAATTGACCTCTATTACAAAGATGGAGCTAAAAGGTTATGTATCAAATCTCAACCAGCAATCCAGGCAGTTCACGATAAAGGGGCAGACGATTGATTACAGCAGCATTAAATCGCCACCAGTTCTGAGTAACGGAAGTTTTGTGAAGGTAGAGGGAACTCTCTCAGGAACCACGCTTATTGCGTCAGAAATAGAGGTGGAGCATCCCCTTATTTCCGGCAATCCTGGAGACGAGATGGAGATTGAGGGGATCATAACGACTCTTAGTTCACAGACAGAGTTTGAGGTAAACGGTCTTCCAGTAAAAACCACATCACAGACAGCCTTTGAAAATGGCACCAGTGACAACATAGCCCTTAATGCAAGGGTTGAGGTGGAAGGCAGCATGGACACCTCGGGGACCCTGATTGCCGAGAAGGTGGAGTTCCGGTTTATGGAAAAACAGGAGATCAAGCTTGTAGGAAGTGTGGATGTGGTCAACTCAGCACAGTCCTGGATTAAGGTTTTTGGCCTTACGATATATGTAACCAACTCAACAATCATGAAGGATGAATCAGTTCATGACATGAGTCATTTCAGGCTTGGTGATTTGCAGGCAGGTGATTATGTAGAGATTGGCGGATTTGTTAATGACAGCAGGGAGATTATAGCAACAAAGCTGGAGAGGATTGATGCTCCTGGTGCTGGCAATGATCTCATCAAGGGTCCTGTGGACCAGAACTCAAAAGACCTGACAGCTACAACAGCCTATATTAAAATACTCAGTCTTCTTGTAGACCTTAACAGTCCATCAGTTGAGTTTGAGGACAGTGATGGCAACTCTATTGACAGGAGCACCTTCTTCAATACAATTGATGATACAAAGACCCCTGGAGACATTGTGGAGGTAGAAGGAACTTTTTCTGCAACAGACAATGTGTTCTATGCAGACAGGGCGGAGATTGAAAGAATCAACTGATGAGCAGGTTTCTTTGATAGAGCAAATAAAAGGCAAAAGGAGGTATTAACATGCAAAGCAAAAAATTAACAGACCAGAGGAAAGGGCTTATATTTGTTTTGTTTCTTGCCCTCGCGTTTATGCTGTACTCATGTGGTGGCGGAGGAGGAAGCGGTGGTAGCAGTGGTTCCACAGCCACAGGTAAGGCCAGTCTTTACATCACCGATGATATGAGTGATTCATATCAACAAGTGCTTGTAACCCTTTACAAAGTGGAGTTTGAAAAGGCGTCGGATAAGACCCTTGTGACAGCCTTTGAGGATACCCAGGGTGTCACATATGACCTGACAGAACTGAGAGGGATAATCGAAAAGCTCGGCTCCCTGCCACAGGGCAGTTACAGTAAGGTTTATCTTACCCTTGGTGAAGGGCTGATTCTTGTGGACAATACAGGCAATGAACTGAACCCGACCTTTGATGATTCTAATGCCTGGACCACCTGTTCTGCCGGCAAATGTACTATGGAGGTTCCGGGAGCAGCAAATGTCACCAGGAATCAACAAGTTATTCTTGATTTTGACCTGAAACAGTTCACTTATGATGCCACCACAAACAAGGTTACCGCGAAGATAGTACTTGATGCCGATGGCTCCATGCATGAGGGCTATTTTGAAATGAAAAGCGATGATTATGGTCTTAAGGGCATAATAGAGACTATTGATACAGGTAGAAACAGCCTTGTACTCAGGATTCTTAAGGCCAGACATTTCATGCCAGACAGTACAAGTTTGACGGTTACTTATGACGGCAGCACAGACTTTGATTGCGATGATGACGACGGAAAGTCCGCCTGTAGCATATCCGGATCTGCCGATCTTCAGGTGGGCATGAAGGTAGAAGTGGAGGGTACATGGAATGGAACAGTTTTTGTTGCCACGAAGATAGAGGTTGACGAGGATGATGACATTGCCTATACTCCCTGCACTGTGCCTGACAGAAGTATGACAGATTATTCTGCATTAAAGGTACAGCCGGAAATTGAGGTCACAGGCACAGACCCTTATGCATTCGACCCGGTGGATTATACAATTACTGTTTCTGGAGAAACTATTAAAATCACGAAAGAAACCCGTATAAAAGACGAAACCTCTGGTACAGACAGGGTGATCTGTGCTGATAGTATTCCATCAACATCAAACAAGATAGAGGTGAAATACTTTAAAGGACAGGACTCCTCAGGCAACCCAGTCAATATAGCCTATGAAATAGAGTTTGAAGATTAAAGATTCACATAAAGACTCTGAAACAGCGAATGACTTTTTTATCTCAGCGGCAAGAGAGCCCTGTTGATTTCAGCAGGGCTCTCTTTTTATCCTATCAGAACAAAGAGATGCTGGAGGTATTGTGAAGGGCTTTGAAGAAAGGGTCAGGGAAGCAACAAACCTTATAAAGCAGGCCTCCTATGTTACGGCCTTCACAGGGGCAGGTATCTCAACAGAATCAGGCATTGCTGACTTCAGAAGCCCTGGTGGTGTCTGGGACAGATATCGAATTGTTACATACCAGGAGTTTCTTTCAAGCTCGGAGGCACGGAAGGAATACTGGAAGATGAAACACGAGCTTTACAAAGACCTGCGTGAGGCCAGACCGAATAAGGCACATTTATCACTTGCAGAACTTGAACGGCTGGGAATACTGAAGGCCGTGATTACTCAGAACATTGACGGCCTTCATCAGGATGCAGGAAACAGCCCCGAGATTGTAATAGAACTGCATGGCACAAATCGAAAGGCCATCTGTGTGGACTGTTCAAGAACCTGGCCCATTGAAAAGATAGATTCCATTCTGGAAGAGGTTGATTTTGATCCCAGATGTGTTCACTGTGGTGGATTCATTAAACCTGCCACCATTTCATTCGGACAACCCATGCCGGAGATGGAAATGTTCAGGGCAATGGATGAGGCCAGGAGGTCTGATCTCATGCTCATGATAGGCTCATCTCTTCAGGTAGAACCTGCTGCTTCCATTCCCAGGATCACCCATCAAAAGGGTGGTGCGCTGATTTTTATCAACCGTACTGAAACACCATGGGACCACATAGCAACAGTCATATTCAGAGAGCCAGCCTCAGAGGTATTATCAAATATCCTGGAGTCATTGAAGGGGTAGTTCATTAATTTTTGGCTCATTAAGAAGGGTTAGGAGAAGAGACTTCTATAATTTTCTATCTTTTCTGCTTTAGAGAAAAGGTTCATTTATTATCAGCCTGTTGAAAAAACTCTTAAAACTGCTGCTATTGTGTCATGCTGAAGTTATTTCAGCATCTAACAATTCAATATTTTATGAGACCCTGAAACGAGTTGAGGATGACAAAAAGAGTTTTTAAAAGGCTGATATAAGTTTGCAGTTTCAGGAACGATAATTATGTGATAAGATATAAGTAAGAAAGCACCTTACAGGAAGGGAGGGGTGGTTATGAAAATATTATTACCTGTAGATGGCTCTGAACACTCCCTTGGAGCGGCTGGTTTCTTGAATAATCTGAAACTGTCTGAGAATGATTCCATCCATATACTTCATGTGATCCAGTTCGTGCCCCTTGTTCATGATGTAGAGACCTATAGCAATCTTATCTATAATATCAAAGGAGAACTGGCTCCCAGAATCATTGAAGAAACAAGGGCCAGATTAAAGGGGATTCCTTCCAGGGTTACTGACGAGATCAGAGAGGGGGATGTGGAAAAGGCGATCATCGATGCAGCCCTCTCTACAGAGGCTGATTTGATTGTCATGGGAGCCAGGGGAGTAAAAGGGCTGGCTTCTTTTATTGTGGGAAGCACCACCCGTGCAGTGGTATTGAACTCACATGTTCCAGTGTTAGCAATAAAACAAAAGCAATGGGAGATTACTCCGCCACTTAAGGTACTCCTTGCTACAGATGGTTCTGAGTATTCAGACATAGCTGGCAGGTTCCTTGCCTCTATTCCTTTCAAGATAGAGACAGAGGTAACGGTGCTACATGTCATCCAGTCACCTGTTCATGACATCCCCGAGAGATTCTTTATAGAGATAGATGAGAGGGCCAAGGAAGAGGTGGCTAAGATCAGAACCATGGAGTTTTCCCGCGCAGAAGAGATCATTGAAAGGACCATTGAGTTTTTAGGAGATTCTTTCAAGGATATTAAAACCCTCACCAAGGTGGGTGACCCATCAACAGAGATACTTTCTGCTGCCAGAAATATTGATGCGGATATTATAGTAACAGGCTGCCGTGGGCTGAAAGGCCTCAAAGGCATGCTCGGAAGTGTATCAAGAAATATCATGAGACATGCAGAGTGCTCTTTTATGATAGGCAAGGCATGTTAATGGATATTCTTTGCAGGTATATTACAACTCATTGATGTCCAAAATAAATTGGCAAGACCTGTATAAGGCAGAGTGCCGAAGAAAAATAAGCACCACACCTTTGAAAATGGAAAAATCCTTCTGAAACAGGAGGTGAAGAGGTGGTTCATCATCCCATTGATGCAATAGGATTTTAAATTATATAAAGACACAGCCTTTTCAGCCTCGGGATGATACATTAGTATGCTGGTATAAGTTACTGTAGGTATTGCTACATGGGTATTCTTCACCACCTCTTCACCTCTCAAAGGAGCATCTATGCCTGACCCTACCCTGTCATTGAATACAGGTTGGTATAGAGTGTAATCCTGTGATTACAGGTATATTTCCAAATGCTCAGTGCTGGGTAGGTTGTCTAATATAATCATTATTCACCAATTTTAGGCAGAATACCTTGTATTTGGGCTGTTCGGTATATCCGCAAAAAGAACAGGGTGCTTAAAGTCAGGTATATTAGATTAAGCACAGAGGCTATGGCAAGGTGGTTGATTGAAAGAGTTTTTTTATCAATAAGTATCCGCATTCCCTCAAAGACATGGGATGAGGGAATAAAGTAGGCAATCTTCTGAAGAAGTGGCGGAAGTGTATCCACCGGATAAAAAACAGCAGAAAAGGGCATAAAGAGAAATGCCACAGCCCAGGCCAGCACCTCTGCTTCCTGGCCAAAGCGTAGTATAAGGGCCATGGTAAAGATACCCACTGCCCATCCCATTGCCATAAGATTAAGGATAAGGGGAATTAAGGAGATTCCCAGTTTAAAAATGGAAAAGGAATAGAATAACCATGCAAGCCCAGACATTACTACAAAAGCAATGGAGATCTTCAAAATGCTAATAAAGACAAGCCCAATAATATACTCCTGAATTTTGATAGGTGAGGCAAATATATTGATAAGATTTCTTGCCCACATATCTTCAAGAAATGATACGGATATACCCTGTTGTGCCCTGAAGAGGATGTCCCAGAGTATTAATGCTCCAACAAAATAGACCACAAAGGCTGGTATCTTGCTTGAAGCCTTCTGGAGGTAAAGACTCACAAATCCCCAGAGCAGAAGGTCTACCATGGGCCAGTAAAATACCTCAAGGAGCCTTGGCAGGCTCCGTTTGTACAGATAGGCCTGTCTGAGTACCACTGCCCAGACTCTTTTAGTGCTCATTACCTATAACCTTAAAGTAAAACTCCTCAAGGGTTTTGCTTTTGTACTGCCTGATAAGGTTCTTAACCATTCCATCAGCAATCACCACACCTCTGTTTAAGAACAGGATTCTTTTTGATACCTCTTCCATCTCCTTGAGATTGTGTGATGTATAGATGACCGAGATTCCCTCAGTATGTGCAAGTCTTAAAAGAAGTTCTCTTGTCTTTTTTGCTATTTCAGGGTCAAGCCCTGCGGTAGGCTCATCAAGCAGTAACAACTCAGGCCTGTTTAACAGGGCCTTTGCAAGATTAAGTCTCATAAGCTGGCCTGATGAAAGCCTCCTGGTGGGTTTATTCCTGTACTGTTCAAGTTCAAACAGTTTCAGCATCCTGTTGCATCTATCAACAGGGTCTTTAATCTCGTAGAGATTGGCAAAGACCATCAGGTTTTCAAAGGGCGTAAGAGAGTAAGGCAGTGACACATAATTGGATGCAAAATTGACTCTCTTCAGTATCTCGCTTCTATGGCGTGTAATATCATATCCAAAGATATTTACTTTACCCTCTGAGGGTCTTATCAGTCCCAGTATGCAATGGATAAGCGTGGTTTTCCCTGCACCATTGGGTCCAAGGATACCCAGTATTTCACCCCTCTGGAGATGGAAACTCACATCATTAAGGGCAACAACTCCATTAAATATCTTCTTCAGCCCTGATACCTCTAATATCTCCATAATTGAATATAAACAAAGTGGGGCAATTTAAACCACTATATAAATTATGCAAGCAGTCAGTAGTGTCCAAATAATTTAAGATTTGTAAGCAGGGGAGGGGTGCCGAAGAAAAATAATGCCCACACCTTAATTAAAAAAGAAGGTTCTTCTCCAAATTAGTTGGTAAAGTATTGACATAAAGGAAGGACATCGTTATCCTTTCTGGATAAGAAATCACCAAAAATCTCAATCCAGAAGGAGGATAAACG
>JALUSH010000197.1 GCA_027016675.1 Thermodesulfovibrio sp. | reverse complement strand
TACCATACCTGTCTGCTGAGCAGACCCAGGAGACAGGTATAAAGGTAACAGAGGCAGTTATATGTAAAAATGTTGTTGAAAGAACCCCTCAGGAACCTGGCGAGGTCTTTCCTGCCACAGTGGGCAAACTATTTGCCTTTAGCCGTATCGAAGGAGCCACTGAAGAGACCCAGATAAAACATCTTTGGTTTTATAATGATAAACTTATGGCTGAGGTATCACTGCCAGTACGGTCAACCAACTGGAGAACCTATAGCAGTAAACGGATACTGCCACAATGGAAAGGCCAGTGGCGTGTGGATATAACCACTGCTGAGGGTTTATTGTTAAAGAGTTTGCACTTTACAATAGAGTAAAGCTCCGTCCAGTCTCTAATGTAGCCCTGCTTTTGCCTGTTTTTTATCCATACGGCTGTATTCAGGGTATAATAAGCCCAAATCCAGATATAAGGATAAGAAGGGATAGCTGAAAGCAGTGGTATGAACTTTATTGCTGGATATAGGATAAAAAGAGATGAAAAGAAGACTCATTGCAATAACAATGGGTGATGCAGGAGGGATAGGCCCTGAGGTGGCCTTGAAGGCTGCCACAAACGATGATATTAAAGCCTTATGTTCTGTTGTTATGATTGGAGACAGAGGCGTCCTTTCCGAAGCTGCAACTCTTTCAGGGATTGATATTGAAGAGGTAAACATTGTTGAGCCCTTTAATATCAAATCCTTCAAAAAAGGCATACCTTCAAGAGAGAGTGGACTTGCTGCTTATCATTATATCAAGCATGCACTGCAGGGCTGTCTGAGAGGTGAATTCAGTGCAATGGTTACAGCACCCATCTCAAAGGAGGCTTTACATCTTGCAGGGCTTCAGTGGCCAGGTCATACAGAGATGCTTGCAGACCTGACAGATACAAAGAGATATGCCATGATGCTTGTTGGTGGTCCTTTAAAGGTAATACTTGCAACAACACACATTGCTTTAAGGGATGTGCCCGAGGTCTTGACAGAAGATACCATATATGAAAAGATTATACTTGCCCTGGAGGCGGCAGTACTACTGGGCATAAAGAGCCCTGTTATTGCTGTGGCTGGTCTTAACCCTCACTGTGGTGAAGGTGGTATGTTTGGAGATGAGGAGGAGAGGATTATAAGACCTGCTGTTGAAAGGGCTCTGTCCTTGGGGGTTCAGGTCAGAGGGCCTCTGCCTCCGGATGTGGTCTTCAGACTTGCTTATACAGGTAGTGTAGATATTGTTGTGTCCATGTATCATGATCAGGGACTCATTCCCCTTAAGATGATAGCCTTTGAAAGTGGTGTGAATGTAACAGTGGGACTTCCTGTAATAAGAACATCGCCTGATCATGGAACTGCTTATGATATTGCATGGTCAGACAGGGCAAATCCGCAGAGTATGATAGAGGCAATAAAACTTGCAGTAATGCTGTCAGAGGGTAAAAAGTCTGAATGAGTTTATTAAATTTATCAAAATTCAGTATCTGGGATTGCTTCTTTTCTTGACAAAATAGGCTTCAATAAGGATAATTGATATTGTTATGGCTAAAGACAGATCAGAGCTACTCCGGCAGATCCCATCTGTTGACGAGGTGCTAAAAAGTCCCTCAGGCCAGAAGTGGCTCAAAAACTATCCAAGGCTTTTTGTGTTAAAGGGCATCAGAGAGTCTATCGCCCTTTTTAGGGAGGAGATAAAGGAGGGGAAAAGAAGAGAGTTCTCTTCTGAAGAACTCTACAGTTACATTGACCAGTCAATCAAGGGTTTGTCTTCCTTAAGTCTGAGGCCGGTTATTAATGCTACTGGTGTGGTTATTCATACTAACTTAGGAAGGGCACCCTTACATAAAGGTGCCATTGATAATATTTTCAGGGTATCAGAGGGTTATTCAAACCTTGAATATAATCTTGAAGAAGGTAAACGTGGAAAGAGGTATGATCATATAAAGGAGATCCTGAAGGAGTTGACAGGTGCAGAGGATGCCATAGTTGTTAATAACAATGCGGCTGCAGTTCTGTTATGTTTGAGTGCCCTTGCAAGAGGGAAGGAGGTTGTTGTTTCAAGGGGTGAGCTTGTAGAGATCGGTGGTTCTTTCAGGGTGCCCGATGTGATGCTGCAGAGCGGTGCCATACTCCATGAGGTGGGCACAACCAACAAGACACACCTTAAGGATTATGCCTCAGCAATAAATGACAACACGGCACTTTTCCTGAAGGTGCATCAGTCAAATTACAGGATTATAGGTTTTACAGAGGATGTGCCAATCGAGAAGCTTACAGAACTGGGCAGACTACATGGTATACCTGTAATGTATGATCTTGGAAGTGGTTGTTTTGCTGATCTTTCAGTGTATGGAATAAGGGACGAACCTGTTGTAAAAGATATAGTTAATAAAGGGGTTGATATTGTAACCTTCAGTGGAGACAAGCTCCTCGGGGGCCCCCAGGCTGGTATTATACTTGGAAGGAAGCAATACATAGATAGAATATCCCCCCATCCATTGACAAGGGCCGTCAGGATTGACAAACTTACCCTATCAGCTCTGGAATATACCCTTTCTGTTTATGCTGATATGGACCGGGCCATAAAAGAGATTCCTGTACTCAAGATGTTACTGCAGGATACAGGAATAATCAAGAAACGTGCGGAAAGGATTGTCAGGGGACTGAAAAAGATCCTGCCTCCTGATTTTACAATAACCGTGGAGCAAGATAAGTCACAGGCAGGAGGTGGATCTCTGCCAGGAATATCACTTCAGACCTATGTTGTATGTCTTAGACATCCCAGCATCTCGGCTACACAGATTGAGAGGACTTTGAGAAACACAGAGCCTCCTGTAATTTCAAGGATCAAAGAGGATGTGGTACTCCTTGATGCAAGAACCATAAGGGATGGGGAGTTGAAAACATTGCTGAATGTTGTAAAATCAGCATTTCAGCAATTTTTTGCTTGACAAATTTATCAATTCCTGCTAATTTTATAATTGTTTATCAGGTGATGGCATCTGCCTTCATCAAATCCACTTAAGAAAGGGGGGTGACAGAAATGACCAAGGCTGACTTAGTTGAAAAGATAGCATCAGATGCCGGGCTTTCCAAGGCTGATGCTCAGAGGGCACTTGATGCAATGATAGACAACATCAAAAAGGCCCTCAAAAAGAACCAAAAGGTTACTCTCGTAGGATTTGGCACCTTTTCCGTAAGCAAAAGAAAGGCAAGAAAGGGCCGCAACCCGCGTACAGGCGAAGAAATCAAGATACCTGCCTCAAAAGTACCAAAATTTACACCTGGGAAAGGTTTAAAAGACGCAATCAGATAATAATTATTCCAGCAGGGGGGAGGATGAAGAGATTGCTCCCCCTGTATAATTATGGAGGGTGATATGCTTGTAGAATTCAGCATAATTCCCATAGGTGTGGGAAGTAGTATTGGCGACTATCTTGCAGATGTGTTAAAGATAGTTGATGAAAGCGGACTTCCCTATAAGGTAAACCCTATGGGTACCTGTATTGAAGGAGAATGGACTGAAATTATGAGACTTATCAAAAAATGCCACACTCAGGTTATGAAAAAAGCAGACAGAGCAATTGTAACAATAACCATTGATGATAGAAAGGGCAAGCCCAACAGACTGGAACTAAAAGTGAAATCAATAGAAAAACGGCTTGGTAAAAAACTGAAAAAGTAGGAGGTAGAGATATGGCGGAGAAGATCACACTTAGTGTTATCAAAGCCGATGTGGGTGGTTATGTTGGTCACTCAAGCATTCATCAAAATCTTATTGATGTAGCAAAGGAGAAGCTCTCAAAGGCAAAAGACAACGGGATGCTTGTTGATTTTCATGTAACACGGGTGGGTGATGATCTTGAGCTTATTATGACCCATGAGCGAGGTGTGGACAACGAGGAGATCCACCAACTTGCCTGGGATACCTTTCTTGCAGCAACAGAAGAGGCAAAGAAACTGAAACTCTATGGTGCAGGACAGGACCTTCTAAGCGATGCATTCTCTGGCAATATAAAGGGGATGGGTCCTGGTGTGGCAGAGATGGAGTTTGTTGAGAGAAAATCCGAGCCAGTTATTGTATTCATGGCAGACAAGACCTCCCCGGGTGCCTGGAACCTTCCACTTTACAGCATGTTTGCTAATCCCTTTAATACTGCAGGACTTGTTATTGATCCTACCATGCATGAAGGATTCCAGTTTGATGTGGTTGATGTTTATGGGCATAAGGCGATTACCCTGTCATGTCCTGAGGAGATGTATGATCTGCTCATGCTGATTGGTGCAATGAGACGTTTCATGATAAGGCGGGTCTATAGAAAGGATGGAGAAATCTGTGCATCAGCTTCAACACAGAAACTAAGCCTTATTGCAGGGCGATATGTGGGTAAGGATGATCCAGTGCTTATTGTTCGCTGTCAGTCTGGCATGCCAGCAGTGGGTGAGGCCCTTGAGCCCTTTGCATTTCCTCATATTGTTGAGGGATGGATGCGCGGTTCTCATCATGGCCCACTAATGCCAGTGCCCTTTTATGAGGCAAATCCTTCAAGATTTGATGGCCCTCCAAGGGTGATTGCTGCAGGCTTCCAGATTACAAATGGTCATCTCATTGGTCCAAGAGATCTATTTGATGACCCTGCATTTGACAGGGCAAGACAGCTTGCTAATGAAATAGGCGATTATCTCAGGGCCCATGGCCCATTTGAACCTCATAGACTTGGGCTTGACGACCTTGAATATACAACAATGCCTCAATTGATGAAGAAACTGGAGAACAGATTTAAAGAAGAGTGATTGCTGTGTAGTGCGGGGCCTTTAAAGGCCCCGCAGCCTCAAGCTATTCATCTGACTTCTGATACAGTTTTTTTCTCAGGTCAAACCAGTCTTTTATCTCTGTAATACCCTCAAGAGGTACAAAACTGAATCTCCTTCTTATAATTCCTTCACTTTGAGCCAGCAGGTCAGGAGAGCCAACCATGGCATAAGGTATCAGCCCCATAGCATGGAGGTTTGAAAGATCATCTTCTGACTCCAATTTTATAATAACTGAGGAGGGCAGCCCCCTATCCTTTATCCATTGACGTGCAGCACTGATACCAAGTATATTTGTAACATATATAATTCTGAAGTTTTTCATAAGGGAGCGGAGCACCACATTAGCACCATTCATAACACTTCGGGAGAGTATGGATCCCATAAGGGCATTTTCAATCTCTACGAAGAAAAGTTTGTCACCTTTATTACATACAAGTAAATAGCCTGTTGATTTTTCATTATCAGACTTTGCCATCACCTGTAAAAGACCGGTCTTTTCAGGTATGAACTCGAAAAATGCGTATCCATCACCACCGCTCAGGGTTGTACCAAGAGCCTTTTCGTTAATGAAAAACTTAACAACTCTTCCACCTGAAGGAAAAAATCGGCCTTTTGTTAATGCCCTGAGCATGATGGGTCGCTCAATGGTGGTTATACTGTCGAATACTACAACCTCAGCATATACCATAGATATGCTTAAAATCAGACAGGAAAGAGGGATGAATAGAAAAATGTATAGTTTTAAGTTGGAAGTGCCTGGTTTCATCACACTTATTTATTGTTTTCAGGGATATCATCCCCAGGATTAGTAGCAGGGGTAATAATTACCCGTGATATCCTCTTGCCTATCATCTCGATTATTTTGATCTTCCAGCCATCAGATGAAAAGGTCTCACCTGTTTCAGGAATCCTCTGAAGCTTTGTAATAATATAGCCGCCCACTGTATCATAATCAGGTGATTCAGGGAGTTCGATCCCGTGATCATCCCGCAGATCCCGGATTGTTATTGAGGCATCCACAATAAATGAGCCATCCTTCCTTTTGATTACTGGCTGTTCAACATCATATTCATCCCTGATCTCTCCCACTATTTCCTCAAGAAGGTCTTCCATTGTCACTATACCTGTTACAGAACCATATTCATCCACCACCACTGCGATAAGAACACCTTTCCTCTGCATCTGTCTCATAAGTGTGCTTATCTTGAGTGATTCAGGTACAAAAAAAGGGGTTCTCAGGATCTTTCTGATATCAATCTGTTCCCTGGCAGCAAGTTTTTTGAACAGGTCTTTTACATAAAGTATGCCCTTTATGTTTGATGGTTCTCCATGATAAACAGGGTATCTCGAGTACTGTTCCTCACTGATTATACTCAGGATTTCTTCCAGGGACATATCCGTGGAAAATGCCACAACCTTGGTAAGTGGCACCATAACCTCTTTTACAGAGAGGTCTGTAAATTCGAATACACCATGAATTAACTCCTCCTCGGCTGGCTCAAAAATGCCTTTATCAGTACCTTCTCGTACAAGAAGCTTTATCTCTTCTTCACTGATAAAACTTCGTTGTGTAAATGTTTTTCCACCAAAAGGCTTCAAGATAAGATTCGTGCTGAAGGTCAGAATACTGGCAAAGGGTGATATTAGCCTTGTAAACCTGTACATTGGTTTAGCTGTAATAAGGGCAAATCTTTCTGGATTCTTCAGGGCAATCGATTTTGGAACAAGCTCACCGATTACAAGCGCAAGATAGGAGACCACAAAGACCACAATTCCTATAGAAATAGGCTCGGCTGAAGAGGAGATATAATTTACAGGAATCGCTTTTATAAACGGTTTGATTATCTTTATTGCCACTGCGCCACCTGTGGCAGATGCAACGGCACCTGCGATAGTTACGCCAATCTGTACAGAAGCAAGAAATCGATCTGTGTCGGATTGAAGATGCTGAAGAATTATAGCACTCTTTTTCCCTTTCCTTGCAAGCTCCTTTATATGACTTTTCCGAGAGGTAACTACAGCTATCTCGGTGCCTGCAAAGAATCCATTAAAGAGTATAAATACAAGGATAAGAAATATTTCAATCCACATCGATTATTTTAGCTCAAACCTCCATGGGCAGCCCAGACTCCAACTGCCACAGCCAAGAGACTCATTCCAAGAATAAACCAGTGAAACACGGTGAGCCTGAAAAATATCTTTGATGTATCATGTTGCGCTTCTCCACTAAATATTGCTTTGAAGAGCCTGCTTTCAAATAAAAGGATTAACACATAAAGTGTCCAGACAATCAGCATCAGTGTTGGACCTATTCCTGTCCAGGTAAATAGGATTTTCCATTCACCTGTAATATATAACAACCATATACCTGTAATGCCTGCTATGGTAACTGATGCCTTGGCAATCTTTGCAAACCTGTGTTCCACACCCTGAAAAAAGAGAACCTTCTCAAGGGAATTTTCCATTCTCATAATCATTGGGAAAACTATAATTGTAACAAAGGCAACCCCACCTATCCAGAGCACAATGGAAAGCACATGTAGGGCTGTTAAAAGGGCTATCATTTTTGTTACCTCCTTTGATGTTTCAGGGTGCTATAATATTAGGGACTTTTGTTCTTTACTGTATAAGAAAAAATTATCCCTCTTCATTAGAGGACATCTCCTCTTCCATCCTTTTACAGACATCACATTCCATAACCTCCTCAGAACCATCTTCCCAATGACAGACCTTGATGGATGAATTCCAGCACACAGGGCATAGGATATAGTATGATTCTCCAAATCCCTTCTCTGAACTGAACCTCAAAGTAGATATATCTATCATAAAATAATAATAAACCATTACGGGACTTTAATGCTATGCCTGTTTGCAATTTAACAACTCTTTTTTCATGGCAAACTAACCAGATGCATTTTTCATGCTTTTTTAGGGTATAATGAAAATAGTGTAAGGTATCAAGCCTTTCCCGTGGAGGGGATAGAAATTACTGCAGCACTTCAATATTAAAGTGCAAAAGAAAGGAGGTATATGTTATGAGGAACTCTGATGATACAATGGATGTTTTGATTGGCATGCGTGAGTATGAAAAAAATCTATTTGAGATATATGAGATACTTTCTGACAGATTTAAAGAACATCAGAATTTGTGGCATGACATAGCTGTTGATGAAAATACCCATGCCTTAATGGTAGATACGATAATATCCCTGTATAAAAGCAATGAGATATCATTTTCAGATAGAAATTTTGACCTGACCCAGATAAAGAAAGACCTTGATAAGCTCAATCTATTTAAAGATAGAATAAACAAACATGAAATAAGTTTATCTGAAGCAATAAAATTTGTTTTACTTGCAGAGCGCTCTTTGATAGAAAGGGAACTGTTTATATATAAGGATAGTGATCCACCTGAATTTAAAAAGATATTAAAGGTATTACAGGAAGACACAAAGGAGCATTATAAAAAGATTAACGAGTTGTATAAGGAAATATCTGAAAAATGGTGATATGGCAGATAGATTAATCAAGGAAACATTTTGCTCAAATCCAGCGATAAGTATGGTTAACGATTGGTAAAACATGATCACTGTCACCCTGAACTTGTTTCAGGGTCTTGTGAGATACTGAAATAAATCTGTCCTGATGAAGAACAGGATTCACCATGATAATTTTATCGATGGAGCTGGGATTTTATTCTCTTATCTAATTCCTTAGGGCAGGGGATTCCTCTTAACTGTCGGAGCAGTGCAATTTATTTTCCAGATACTCAAAAAAACATTGTCTGTGTACTCAATTGTACTTGCATGAGGGACTTCTTTTGAACAGGTTGCAAGAGTTGCAATATTATGGTTCTAATATATTCCTCTGCATTTTTTCTGACATCCATAGCTACCCTCCCTGTAAGATGGATTTTTGAAAAACTATAAGTTTTAGACACGGTTTTTTAAAAAAAGGATACATACTAAAACTGTTTAAATAACTTTAAAGGAGCTAAATTAATAAAGTATCCGTCTTGTAACTATTTTTATCCTGAACAGCTAATACATACCTGACAGGGGTTAAAATATCAAACTCTATTTCTGTATAATTAATACTAGTTAGTTGTTT
>JALUSH010000196.1 GCA_027016675.1 Thermodesulfovibrio sp. | reverse complement strand
GATGAAGGTCTTAGAAGGCTGAGATAAAGAGTGGTTAATGAGATACAGATGTCTGGTTTACAAGAGGTCTGTAAAAGTTTGAAAGATAGCTTTTGTTTGCAAAAAGGGTTTGATTTAAAATAATTTTTGAATTTTCTGGTTCCTTACAATAAGGGAACTGCTCATTAGTGAAACAGACTCTGTCAATGAAAGGAGGTGACGATATGAAGATCAAAAAGGTGGTAAAAAAGAGTTCAAGTACCTGCAAGTGCCATAGCTCATGTTGAGTTGGTTAATGCGAGAATGAGTAGATGGATTGATGAGTGAATGTTTTTTTAAAGTACAATGCGCTGTAAGGAGAGAGAGGACAAGCTGGGCAGATCTGATACACAGAGAAACCAAATAAACAATATTAAAGGAGGATTTGGAGTATGAAACGAATGTTAATAATATTAATTCTCGTTCTTGGGCTGATGGCAGGCAGTGCCCTTGCGCAGATGAGTGGTGGCATGATGGGTGGACAGGCGATGATGGGTACTGAAGGGCAGACGGTTCAGGCACAGCAGATGCCTTACCAGATGTGGCCTGGTATGGGATATTATGGTATGGGACCCGGTATGATGGGTGGTTACGGTATGGGTTATGGTATGATGGGCTACGGAGCATATCCGGGATATGGTTATGGCATGATGGGTAGTATGGGTCCTGGTATGATGATGTCACCTGGCATGATGGGAATGATGCACAACATGATGATGGGTGGTGGTATGGGTTCTGGTATGATGGGTGGCTATGGCATGGGACCTATGATGGGTCCTGGCTATGGCATGATGCGCGGCTACGGTATGGGACCTGGCATGATGGGTTATACTTTTCCGAAGAACTATCAGAAGTTCCTTGACGAGACCAGAGATTTAAGAAAGCAACTTAATGAAAAAAGGTTTGAGTATTTTGAGGCACTCAGAAATCCTGAGACAAAGCCCGAGACAATTTCAAAACTTCGTAAGGAACTCTATGAATTGAAGAAAAAAATATATGAAAAGTCTCCCTTTAAAGGCTATGGTTACTATGGTTGTTATAATTAACATACTTAAGGGCAGGTTATAACCTGCCCTTAAGTGACTGTAAGGAGAGTTTCCGTGGGAATAAGTACAAAAAGAGGAGATGCAGGTTTTACGAGTACTCTGTCGGGTAAAAGGGTGCCGAAACACCACATAATTACAGAGGCTGTGGGTGCTGTAGATGAGGCCAACTCCCTTTTAGGTCTGGCAAGGGCTTCTGTTAAGGAGAAAAAAATCAAAAGGATTATCCTTCAGATACAGAAGCATCTTTTTACTATAGGTGCTGAACTGTCGCTTTCCGGCAGCAATAGTAGAAAGATCAGGAAGAAGATTGGCATAGATGATCTTAGATGGGTTGAAAGGCTTGTGGATGAAATGGAAGATGCCCTTTCGCTCCCGCCAGGATTTGTTGCCTTCGGACAGGAAATCACCTCTTCGCAACTTGATGTAGCCCGGACAGGGATACGCAAGGTTGAAAGAATTGTGGTCAGGATGCATTCAGAGGGATACATTGAAAACTCCTTTCTGGTGAAATACCTAAACCGCATATCAGACCTTCTTTTCTTGCTTGCTGCATATGAAGAGAAATCTGAGAATGAAAGAAAGGGAATCTCTCTTGCCAATCTCACTGTTCATCTGAATGATTCATTCTTCAGAAGGTGGTTTGTACTTGGAACAGCAATAATTGTTTCACTTGTGATAGCAATTTTTCTTCTCTTGCTGTTTCATAAACCATCAACCAATGTTTCAACTGACGTAATAAAACACATGGAGAATATGCATTCTCCTACAGGTTCATTATCATCTGGCAAATAGTTCTCTATCCTTCTTCTGAACAGATGGTAGGAATTTTAAACAGAAATACAACTAAATAAGTATGCAATAAGAACAACTTGTTGTATAATGTTATTAGAATAAATATAAACCTCTCGATCCGTTAGCACAGGAAAAGCTTATTATTGCAGGTTTGGGATGAGAGGATAGATATAGTAATGAAAGGAGGTGACGATATGAAGATCAAAAAGGTGGTAAAAAAGAGTTCAAGTACCTGTAAGTGTCATAGTTCGTGTTAGGTAGATGAGTATAAGAGTGATGGGGTAGGATGAGCAGTTGGGTGATGGATGTTTAGCAAGGTATCTCTCTATGAAGAAATACAGGATAAACTGAAACAAACCTGATGACAGACGAGATAAAGCTGGACAAACTAAAAAATATTAAAGGAGGAAATGAATTATGAAGCGAATGTTACTAACATTAATAATAGTCCTTGGGCTGATGGCAGGCAGTGCCTTTGCACAGATGGGCGGAGGAATGATGGGTGGCTCAGGTAAAATGGGTGGTGGCGATATGGGTAGTCAGCAGATGGGACAGGAATCAAAGAGTGGTGAGATGGGACAGGGTGGAATGATGACAGGACGAGAGATGACAGGTTCCATGATGCAGATGATGCACCAGATGGCGGATATAATGAAAAAGATGTCAGCTGTTATGTCATCAAAAGAGATGGGTGAAAAACACAGACAGGAAATGGCCGAGATAATGGGAGAACTATCGAAACATATGGAATCCATGTCCAGGTATATGAATTCTGGCAAGGCGCCACGTGCAGAATTAACAGAGAAACAAAAGCGGCTTAATGAATTCAGGAAGAGACTACAGAGATATAAGGAAATGTATTAAAAATATCAGAAGGAGTTGAATATGAAAAGAGATCCTGTATGCAACATGGAGATTGATGAAAAAGATGCCCTCATCACTGAATGCGAAGGAGAAACCTTTTATTTCTGTTCTGAAGGCTGCAGAGACAGGTTCCTGAAGGAGAAGGCCTGTAAACTCCCCCGGAC